>NZ_JAGDFV010000007.1 GCF_017497985.1 Meiothermus sp. CFH 77666 | reverse complement strand
TACTTACGAGATGTAATCCTGAGCCTCTTGCACCTCAAAAAGTGGCCGGTGTTGCGCTCGGTTAGAAAGTTCTCGGCTAATCCCTATCCTCTACTCAAGCTAATCCGAGGGTTGTGATAAAAGCCTGCTGCCACAGCCGGTGCGTAAAATGCCGAGCATTGTTGAGACTTCAAGACTCAGAACCTTTCACCCACCCCCAGGCTGTCCCATCGCCCACCCTATACTTCTTTGCCAGGCTGTGAATGGAAGCCCCGGTCTGGCGGTACTCCTCCACCAGCAGAGCCCGTATCGCCACCTTCCCTCCCGGCCCCGGCTTTTTGCGGGGAAGAAGGTAGGCTACCTTGCCCTGAATACCCCGATTGCACTGCACACGCCTGCATCTGCGGCTGGTTCGGCGACCCGGAGAAACCCTGTAGCTGCACGCCTACCCAGCGCAATTGCTACGTGAACCGCATCTCCGGCCCCCTGCTTGACCGCTTCGACCTGGTGGTGGAGGTGCCAAGGCTCACCCCAGTCGAACTCTCCCGCGCACCGGAAGGGGAGCCCACCGCCTCGGCGAGAGAACGGGTGCTTGCAGCCAGGGAGCGGATGAAGTCCCGCCAGGGCAAACTGAACAGCGAACTCTTTGGCCGCGAATTGCGGCGACACACGGTGCTCTCTCCCTCTTCCGAGGCCCTGCTGCAAGCCGCCACCCAACGATTGGCCCTCAGCGCAAGGCGCTACGACCGCATCCTGCGGGTGGCAGGTACCATCGCCGACCTCGCGGGGGCGGAGCACATCCAGGAGGCTCACCTGACCGAGGCGCTGACGTATCGAAGGAGCCTGTCCTAACGCACAACCCGCACCTCAACCCCTGCGTCCAGGTTGCTCCAGGCGCTGTCGGTGGTGATGGCGGGCAATCCCAGCCGCTGGGCCAGTGCCAGACAGACCCGATCTCCCAGGGATAGCCCCTGGGTTTTGGTCAGGGGTCGCAGCGCGGCCACCCGCAGGACGTCCTCGGGGCCGAAGGGCACCACCTCTAATACACCCCCCAGCAAACCCTGATGCACCAGGGCCTGCTCGAGCAGGCGCACGTCCTGGCCCCACTCAGCCACCTTGCTGTAGACCTCGGCCAGATTGACGGCGCTGATAAAACCGCCCCCAATCATCTGTTTGGCAACTGCCTCGGCCCCCGCCTCCTGGTTGAGGTAGGCCAGCAGGGCCGAGGCATCCAGCACCACGCTCATTCCTGCAGGGCCTCCCTGCGCCGTTCCTGGATCAGCTCTTGAGCCAGGGTTTTCCCCTTCAGGGCGGGATAGAGGCGCTGCAAGAGACCCTTATTCCCCATGACAACTTCCTGCGCCTTGACCAGCTCGATTACCCCATCGTCCCGCAGCCGCAACAGCAGGCGATCCCCCTCCTGCAGCTGCAGAATCCTGCGCACCCCGGCGGGTAGCACCAGGCGGCCCTTGACCCCAAGCTGTACAGCTTGCTGAACCACGGGGTGTTTCATATCTCAATCGTACCACGATTTGAAATGTTCCCCTTTACGGACATTGACCCTGGCAGACCTCGCTTTCCTGTTTTTGCAGCAGCCGGAGAGCAAAATATGGCTCACGCCACCCTCAACACCGTACCTACTTCCCTACTTCGCTAAGTTTGGCGGCGTATAACAGGCAGGCCTGCCAACACTTCGATAGGACTTAAACTCGAGGGAGTAGGGTAGAAGGAGCCAGGGAGTATAATCCGCCGCCTCTATTTCATCCTGAACAGTTTCGGCTCGGCCAGACCAATAGAAGCACCCAACCCATTGGTTTTGGCCAGACTGTCCGGAGAGCCAGTGTACCTATTTCCGCCCGTTTCGCGGCTCCCGACCAGGGTGTAACTGCCCTGGGGTGCGGTTCCACTCGCCTAAGTGCTTGAGCAGGATGGGCACCGCCACGCCAAAGCCAAACCACAGATAGCTGAGACTACCCCCAACGGCACTCGAGGCCACCGGAAAGGCCAGCGCCGCCAGCACCACGCTCCGGTAGGGGTTGCGGGTCAGCAGGTAGGCCAGCCCAAATGCTCCGCCCGCCGTCGCCAGAAGCCAGGGGTTGATGGCAAAAAGGGCCCCTAGGGCGGGGGCAATGCCCTTGCCGCCGTGCCCCAGCAGCCACACCGAATAGCAATGCCCCAGCACGGCCAGGGCGCCCCCCAGCAGCCCGCCAGCGGGGTCGCGCACCAGAAACTCGCCCAGTGCGACCGCCATCAGGCCCTTGGTCACGTCCAGGGTCATCACCATCAGACCGGGTACAGGGCCCAGCACCCGCCAGGCGTTGGTGCCCCCCACGTTGCCCGAGCCCTCGGCGAGCAGGTTTTTGTTTTGCAGGACGCCAAACCAGTAAGCAAAGGGCAGCGAGCCAAACAGATAACCCGCCAGGGCCGCGTACACCCATTCCATACCGCACAGGCTACCAAATGACCCGGCCCAGCGCTCTGGCCGGCCTTGCTTTTATCGCGCTCTTGACCGGGCGTGGTTGCCCGGATGAGCAGCCATGGTTCTGCCCCAGACAAAGCTTTTTGGAAGTCGGGCGGCTTCAAATATGCGAGAGCGCTCTAGCGTGCGGGCTGGGCGGGGCTTTGCAGGCTCCGCAAGTCGAGCAGGAAGTTGCCGGTGGTAGGTACCATGATGGTGTTGATGTTGGGGGCCAGCTTTTCGGCCACGGTGAGTTGAATGACCTGGGGGCTTTGCCGCAGGGCTTCGCCGCGCAGCCGGATGGCCTGGGCCTCACCCTCGGCCCGCAAAATGGCAGCGTCGCGTTCGCCCTTGGCCTGTACCACGGCCCGCTGGGCAGCAATTTCGGCCTGCTGGCGGCGGTTGACCTCGACCTGTACCTGTTGCTCGGCGGTTTGCTTTTCCTCGATCACCTTTGCCACCGAGGGTGGGATGTCAATCCGGCGCAAGAGCACCGAGACCAGTTCGATGTGCTGGGCGCCCAGGTCTTCGCGCAGTTCCTTGGTCACGGCGGCCTCGAGCTGGGTTCGCTGCGTACTGATCAGCTCGGCAGCGTTAAACAGGCCCACTGCGTCGCGCACCTTGCTACGGATTTGGGGGGTGATGAGGGTCTCGAGGTAGCCCGGCCCCAGGTTGCGGTGAAGCTGGGCGGCCTCATCTCGCTTGATTCGATACTGTACCGTTACATCTACACCGATATCCAACCCTTCCTTGCTGCGAGCGTTGATGGCGTCCTCCCCGGGGGTGGTAGCGCCCGCAGGCGCTGGCCCTTTGGCCAGAGTGACTTCTTTCAGGCGGGCATCGTACAGAATTACGCTTTGAATGCCCGGTATCACAATACGAAAACCCTCTCCCAGCGGGGTGGGCTGTACCCCGCCAAACACGTTGAACACCACCCCCACATGGCCTGCCGGAACCACCACAAAGCTCTGTGAGATGGCCGCCATGGCCAGGCCCACCAGCAAAAGCGGCACGCCCAGCGCCCGCCGCCCGCCTGGTTGTGCCAGCAAGAAGATGCCCAGGATAGCCACAACGATGCCCAAGAGTAAAAACATAACTCACCTCACTCCTTTCACCCTACGCTACCAGTATCAGGGATGGCCGCCTCCTGCAAAAGCTGTAGAACAGGCTCTTATCATTTGCATGAACGTACTGGCTGCCACCCCTCATCCCACCAACACCTGGCTGCCATCAGCAGAGTTCTATTCGGCAAAAGGGGAACCAAGCTAACCGGCGGAGTTGCCGCCCTCTTCGGGGGAGGAGGGAAGGGTGGATAAAGCCTGATCCGAAAAAAAGCCGCAAGAGGTTGCTTGCGGCGGGGTATTTAGATGTGGGGACGCTCAGTCGGCAGCCGCGCTGCAAGTGCCGGTGGCGCAGCTCGAGGTTTCCTTGGCCGAGGATGAGGGTGTGGAGGAAGCTTTGGAGTCTTTGATGTACCAACCCGAGCCTTTGAAGACCACTGCCGGGGCAAAGATCAGGCGCTTGATGGGGGCGCCGGTCTCGGGGTGATGGGTGTAGGCCGGGTCGCTAAAGCGTTGTTCGAACTCGTACTGTTCGCCGGTCTCGAGGTTCTGGTAAACGTATTTGGGCATAGCTGACTCCTGTGGGACAAATTTGTCTTGAGGGGTCACCTCCCTCAGCCAAGCATTTTGACAAACACCCCCTGCGACTGTCAATCGAGTTTATTCATGACCCCCATAACTTTTTCGGACGGTAGGCCCCCACGTGGAATACTGGTGGGCATGAACAAGGCCGAACTCCGAAGCTGGGCCAAGCAGGTGCGCAAGGGGCTGCCGGTAGCGCAGTTATCGAAGCAGTTGGTGCAACACCTGGCTTGCTTCCTGGCCCCGCATCAGGCCCGGCACATCCTGCTCTACAGTGCCTTTGGCACCGAGCTTGACCCTGCCGACCTGCAAAACCTTCACCCTGCTACCTACTACCTACCCCGGGCCCGCACCTACGCCCTCGAGGTGCATCCCCTGCCCTGCCGGTTGGTGAAGCACAAGTACGGTTTCTGGGAGCCTGCCCCCGAGACCCCCAGGGTAGAGCCTGCTGTCCTGGATGCCGTGCTGGTGCCGGGGCTGGCCTTCGACCCCTGGGGCCACCGGTTGGGCTATGGACAGGGTTTCTACGACCGCTTCCTGGCCCAGCTACCGCCCCGCACGCTCACCATCGGTCTGGTAGCCGATGCCTTGCTCGTGCCCGAACTCCCCCACGACCCCTGGGATGTGCCGGTGCAGTTCCTGGCTACCGAGCAGGGGGTGCGGGCCGCGTTGCAGCGGCTGTGATGCAGGCAGTGTTGCAAAATGTCGCAGGCCAGATCATCTTTAGGAGGTGGGGGGTGGGGAGTGGGGGTAGGTGTTCTCCTACCACCCACCCCCATCCCGTACGTCACCGAAAATTGGCCACACGCCATAAGTTTGGCATCAAGCACCGCGCTCAAGGAACCGCCAGATACCAGGGGGCGGGGTTGGTGGGAATGCCACGCACGCGGATTTCGAAGTGCAGGTGGGGGCCGTTGGAAAGGCCGGTGTTGCCGGAGTAGCCGATCAGGTCGCCGGCCTTGACGCTCTGGCCGGGCCGCACGGCGATGCGCGAAAGGTGCCAGAAACCGCTGCACACCCCCAGGCCGTGGTCGAGCGTAACCGCACCCCCCCGCACGAAGAGCGTTTCGGCCAGGCCCACCACGCCGGGGGCCGGGGCATAGACCGGGGTTCCCTCCGGTACGCCGTAGTCGAGCCCCTCGTGGTAGGAGTAGGTGCGCCCCTGGTCGTAACTGCGGCGGGTGCCGAAGGGGTCGGTAATGCGGTTGGTCTGGATGGGCTTCTGGAAGGGGCCCTGCCACTGCTGGGGGCGGTTGAAGTTGCACGAACCGACCACCCTCAGCCGCTCGGCCCGGAGCTTATCGGGCACCAGGAGTGCCCGGCGTTCGGGGGGGAGTTGCAGCACAAACCGGCCAAAGGTTCCGGCCACAACGCGAACCTCGAGGCGCACCTCTGCGCTGCCCACCCGCAGCAGGGCCGGGTAGAGGCCTGGGGCTTGCAGGGCCGGAACCGGCAGCAAAACGCGGTTTTGCTGAATGGGGTAGGTGCCGTTCAGGAAACGTACCTCGCCCTCTACCGGCTCGGGGGCGGTTATCCGCACCACCGCCAGATGGCCCTGCACGGTCTGGCGGGGCCATTCGAGGGCCTCGATGGGGGAGGGGGCCTGGGTCAGCCGGTAGAGGCTCAGGCTGGGCTGCCCACTCACGCGCAACACCTGCCCTACCCGGAGCTGGGTGGGGTCGCTGATGTGGTTGAGCACCTGCAGGGCTTCCACCGTGGTGTTGTACTGCTTGGCGATGCGGTAAAGGGTCTCGCCGGGTTGGACGGTGTGGGTGTGCTGGGCCCATGCAAAGGCGCAAAGGGTCAGGAGTGCGAATAGCCAGCCGCGCATGGGGTCAGTGTAACAGCATAGGGTCTAGGGTCGAGCGTTGAGGGAAGCACGCGGTTTCACATCTCTGGCTATCGCTATCCGCAAACCTCAAAAGCAGTCGTGGTCGGGCCAGTGCTGCACGGCCTGGGTGGCGTTTTCCAGGCTCCGCCGTAGTTCGGTAATAAAGCTCCAGTCGTTCCAGGGGCGGCTGTTGAAGAGGGCCGCCAGCGCTACCCCGTTCGGCAGGCGCAACAGCAGGGTGCGGCTTCCGGCAAAGGCCCCGTCGTGGCTCCACTCGAGCTGCTCGGGCGGCAAGGAGAGCACCAGGGGAGGTTTGGCCGGGGGGTTGCGGGGGTCGCTGCTGCCCTGGCCGGCGGTTCCGCCGGGCGGTTGGGCCTGGGCCTGGGGCTGGGGTACCCGCACCCCCCAGCCCAGGGCGTAGTAGCGGGCGGTTTTTTCGTACTGGGGCAGCCGGGGCCGTTGCAGCATCTCGTGCAGGGCTTCGCGGGAGAGGAGGGGCGGCCCGCGCCAGCCTTCCAACGCCACCACCAGGCGCACCAGGTCGGGGGCCGAGGCCACCAGGCCGCCGTTTGCGGTGTGGGCCTCGAGGTAAAACTCGCCGTAGGGCCGGTTGACCAGGGTGCCGTCTATCACCGATCTGACCAGCGGAGCCCCCGGAAAATCGTGGTAGCGCACCTCGCCTTTGAGGCGGTCTTGCAGGCGGGTTTTGCCGGCTCGCACGCTGTAGATGCCCAGCGGTCGCAGCATGGTTTGCACGTAGGCTTCGTAGGGCTGGCCGCTGATTTTTTCGATGACCTGCCCCAGCACGGCATAGCCCAGGTTGGAGTAGGCCGAGCGGCTGCCGGGGGCAAACTGGAGCTTGCGGCTCATCATGAAGGCGATTAACTCCCGGCTGCTCAGGCGCTCGGGCCGCTGCATGGCCCTGGCAATATCGCTCAGGGTGGGGCGGAACATGGGGTCGCCCGCCCAGCCCCGGTGCCAGCCCCCCGAGTGCTGCAAGAGGTCGCGCAGGGTGATGCTCCTGAGGCGGGGGTCGGCCAGCCGGCCCCCATAGGGCGGGATACTGATAAAGCTAAAGGCCTTTTCGTTCAGAAAGCTGTTCAGGTCAGGGTAGACCCCCTGGAAGACCAGGCGCTCGCCAAGGTGCAGTACGGCCACTGCCGTGATGGGCTTGCTGAGGCTGGCCAGCCGAAAAAGCGCGTCGGGCTGCACCGGTTCTCTGGTTCGCACATCGGCCAAGCCGTAGCCCCGCGAAAGCACCAGCCGCCCGTCCTTGGCCACGGCCAGGGCCGCACCGGGAATCTGGTAGCGCTCCAGGAGCCGTTGCATCACCCGGTCGTAGGCCTCGAGGCTGGCTGCGCTGTAGCCGGTGATGGGGCGGCTGGGTAGGCCGGTGGGGGCCGGGGGTATGCAGAGGGTCTGGGCCAGGGCCCACCCCGTCAGGGCGAAAAGGCCCAGGAGGGTTGCGAGGCGGTGCTGCATGGGGCTTGCTCCAGGGGTTTAGGGTTCAAGGGGGGGCTCGAGGGTCTCCTCCAGCACCACCAGCCAGTAGGGCAGGGTGCGCTGGATCAGATCCCAGAGAACCTCGTCCTGAATGCCAAAGTGCAGGCGGCTTACCAGGTCGGGCAAGTCCAGGATGCTGCGCCAGTCGAGTTCGGTCAGTTCCTCGCGCACGCTTTTGTGCAGGGTGGCGGCAGTTACGCCGAGCTGGTGCAGGTTGTGGCGCACGGCATCCTGGGTGCGTCCATCGGCGGCAAACTCGGCAAACTCCATGCCGGCGGTGTAATCCAGGATGCGCTGGGCGGCCTGTTGCATCTGCTCGAGGTGCACCCGCTTCAGCAGGTGGGGGTTGGGGATATCGGGGCCGCGCATAATATCTCAGACCAGTTGCAGCGCATCGGCCTCGATATGCGGGCGCAGGTGGGCGGGCACTTTTTTGGCGCTGACCAGGTCTACCTTGTTGCCCAGCATATCTTCCAGCTCGTGTTTGAGGCCGATGTAGTGTTCGAAGGTGGGCTGCTCCAGGCGCACCAGAAAATCCACATCGCTCTTTGGGCCTGCCTCGTCGCGGGCGGTGGAGCCAAACAAATACAGGCTTTTGATCTGATAACGTTTGGTCAGGCCCGGCAGGCGCTCTTCCAGAATGGCCAGCACGCTTCCCCTGCGCATGCGACCATAGTACAGTCTGCTCGGGTATGTCAGTCTCGACCCACTCGAGCCCCATCGAATGGGGTTAAATAAGCGCATGAAAATCTACACCAAAACCGGCGACGCGGGCGAGACCGGCCTCTACGGGGCCGACCGGGTGGGCAAGGATCACCCCCGGGTGGAGGCCTACGGCACCGTGGACGAGGCCAACAGCGCCATTGGCCTGGCCCGCGCGGCCCTGCCCGCCGCCCATGCCGACCTCCAGGCCGACCTCGAGTACCTCCAGAACGCCCTCTTCGACTTAGGGGCCGACCTCGCCACCCGCAAGGGCGGCCCCTACGAGCGCAACCTGGCCCGTATGGACGCCTCCGATGTGGAGAAGCTCGAGGCCCTGATTGACCGCTACCAGGAGGAGGCCCCGCCCTTCACCGGCTTCATCCACCCCGGCGGCCACCCGGCCTCGGCGGCCCTGCACCTGGCCCGCACCATCGCCCGCCGGGCCGAGCGCCGCGTGGTCGAGCTGATGCGAACCGAAGAGGTCAACCCCGAGGCCCTGCGTTACCTCAACCGGCTCTCCGACCTGCTCTTCACGCTGGCTCGAGTGGTCAACCAGCGCGAAGGGTTCTCCGAAGAGAAGTGGTTGGTCAAGAAACGCCGATAGACGATAGCCCATAGCTGATAGCCGTTCGCTACTCGGTTATCCTCAATTCAGTATGCGTCTCGTCAGCCTGACCTGCTCCAATACCGAGATTGTCTGGGCCCTGGGTTGCCTGGACAGGCTGGTGGGGGTGGACAACAACTCCGACTTTCCCGCCCAGGTCAGGGGGCTTCCCAGGGTGGGGCCCGACTTACAGATAGACCTGAACCAGGTAGAGGCCCTAAAGCCCGACCTGGTGCTGGCCAGCCTGAGCGTGCCGGGGATGGAGCGGGTGGTGGAGGGGCTGGAAAAGCGAGCGATACCCCACCTGGTGCTCGACCCCCAGACCTTGCAGGACGTCTACGCCGACATCGAGCAGGTGGCCCGGTGGCTGGGGGTTGAGCAGCAGGGCCAGCATGTGGTGCGGGCCATGCAGCAGCAGATTGCCCAGGCCAGGGGCACCCTGCCGCACTGGGTGCGGCCCCCCCGGTTGATGGTAGAGTGGTGGCCGAAGCCCATGATTGCCGCCGGACGGGATAGCTGGGTCACCCAGATGCTGGCGGCGCTGGGGGCCCAAAACGCCTTTGCCCACCTGCCGGTGCGCTCCCGGCCCCTGACCCCTGCCGAGGTGGAGGAAGCGCAGCCGGACGCGATTGTGGTCTCCTGGTGCGGCGCCAAAAAGCTGCGCCCGGAGGTGGTGCTGGGCCGCGAGCTGGACATTCCCGCCCTGCGGCACCGGCAGGTGTTTGCCCTCGAGGAGGCCTACCTGGGCCGTCCGGGGCCGCGCCTGGCCGAGGGCGTGAAAAGGCTGGCCGAACTCTTGCGAAACGTGCCGGTTTGGCAGCACGGAAAAAGGCCATGACCCCCCTGAAAGTGGTTACCTTCTGGGTGCGGCCCAAGGGCGAGGAACCCCTGCCCGAGGCCCGGGCTTTGCTCGAGGGCCTGCTGGGTATCTTTTACGAGGCCTTTCCCGAATACGCAAGTACCCTGGTGTTCAGCCAGTCTTTGCGCCCACCCCGCTATGTGTTTGTCTACGTGAGCCAGGGTTGTGCGGGGTTGCTCCCCTCTGCAGGCCGGTTCTTGCAGGGGCTTTTGCAGCAGGCTTTTCCCCAGGGCGAGGTGCGGCCTTATGGGCGGGTCTGGCCGGAAGAGCCGTAGGTCACCGTCTGAATAAAGCGATGGTTCCGGCCTGTCGCAGCGTTCCACTGCCCACCGCCAGGGTTCCGTCCCGCGCCCAGGCCACCGCATAGAGGGGGCGCACGAAGCCGGGGATGGTCTCTAAAAGCGGGCCCTGCACACTCCACAGGCGCAGGGTCTTGTCCCAGCCTACGCTGGCGAGCCGCCTGCCGTCGGGCGAGAACACCAGGGCCTGGGCGGCCTCGGTGTGGCCTTGCAGGGTTCGCAGGAGGGTGCCGCTCTGGGCGTCCCAGAGCTTGATGGTCTGGTCGTGGCTGGCGGTGGCCAGGGTGCGCCCATTGGGGCTCAGGGCCAGGCCGTAGATGCCCCTGGCATGGGCCATGAGGCGGCGCCCTAACTGTACCCCCTCGGGGCGCAGGGCCCACCAGGCCAGGCTCTCGTCGCTGCTGCTGCTGTAGAGGGTGCGCCCATCCGGGCTCCAGGCCAGGCCGGTCAGGTGCGACTCGTGGGCGCGGAACTCGAGCACCTTCTTTCCCGCTTGCCAGTCCCAAACGCGTAGCAATCGGTCGCGGCCCCCGCTGGCCAGGGCCCGCCCGTTGGGGGCAAACGCCAGAGCCCCCACCCCGCCGCCGTGGGCCTCCAGGGTTTGCAAGAGCCGCCCGCTTTCCACCTGGTAGAGGCGGGTCTGGCCGTCGCGGCTCCCCGCCGCCAGGTACCGCCCGTCCGGCGTGAAGGCCAGCGCGGTAATCTCGAGCTCGGCCCCGCGGAGCCTTCGCACGGGCTGGCCCCTGCGATTCCAGAGCCAGACTTCGCCCTCCCAGCCGCCACTGGCCAGCAGGCTTCCATCGGGGCTGTAGGCCAGCACCGCCACCGAGGCGGCGGGGGGTTCCTGGGTCTGGAGCAGCGCCCCTTGCAGGTTCCATAGCCTGGCCCGCCCATCGTCGTGCCCGCTCAGGAGCTGGTTCCCGGAGACCGCCAGGCTCAACACCGAGGCAGTCTGAAGCCTTCGCAAGGGCTTCTCGTCTTTCCAGAAGATAATCTGCCCGTCCTGGCCGCCGCTGATGAGCTGCCCGCTGCCACTCCAGACCAGGGCGCTAACCGCTTGGCGATGGGCGCTAAACTGCCCCACAAAGCTGCCCCTGGCATCCCAGAGCTGAATCCGCCCATCACGCTCTCCGGTAGCCAGGCGGCCATCCGGCCCCCAGGCCAGGGCCCGTACCGAGAGCCGCCCCAGGAGGGGAAGGTGGCTGCCATTGCGGGGGTTCCACAAGAGCGCCCCGTCCAGCCCACCTCCCGCCAGTAGCGTGCCATCCGGCGAGAACCCTACCCCATAAATCCAGTTACGCCCCAGGCTCAGTTGCTGCGCCTGTCCTTGCCGTGTCCAGAGCCACAGTTCCCCGTCGGCGCTGCCGCTCAGAATGCGCCCGCCGTCCGGGCTAAAGCGGGCCGACCAGACCTGATCGCGGTGTCCTTGCAGCACCCCCAGGCTGGCTCCGGTAGCGGGGTTCCAGAGCCGCAGGGTGGTGTCGGCGGAGGCGCTCAGCAGGGTTCCGTCCGGGGCTACATCCAGCGAGTGCACCGTGTCGGCGTGCCCGCTCAGGGTGCGCACCAGGCGCCCATCGGGCCGGTAAAGCTGAATATAGGCGTCGGCCCCTACCGCCAGAAGCCCGCCAGGGCCCATAGCCACTGCGCCCACCGGGGCCCGGTGCCCGGCCAGAAGCTGCACAGGCTGCTGGGCCAGCGCACAGGTCAGGCCCACCACCATCCAACCAAGCCACTTCCACACCCCTATAGCTTATTCACCTGCCTGCCAGGACAGGGTGGACAGAGGAGGGATGCCTCGAGTCCTCCGAAGGGCGGAGGGTTGGTCGGGAATTTCATAAAGCAGCGAAGCGAACGCCAGTCCATCGGGGGTAACCGCCCCTTGCACTTGTCAACCCGTAAAAGGTATTTTGGTTGACGTGCCCCCACTGCTGGCCCACCTCACCGACGAGTTCCAGAGCGGCGAAAGCCTGGCGGGGCGGCTCTCCATCAGCCGTGCGGCGGTGTGGAAGCAAATCGCCGCACTCCGGCAAGCTGGATACCCGCTCGAGACCCAGCGAGGCCAGGGGTATCGGCTGGCCCCCGGCACCCCCACCCCAGCCGCCCTGGAAGCCCTGCGAAAGGGGAGCTTTGGGGCCTTTTACGCCTACCTGGGAACGGTCAGCAGTACCCAGGATGTGCTCAAAAACTGGGCCCTGGATGGAGCCGAGGAAGGCTCGGTGGTGCTGGCCGAACGCCAGGAGAAGGGCCGAGGGCGACGGGGGCGTTCCTGGGCCAGCGAACCCGGCCACAGCCTGACCTTCTCGGTGCTGCTGCGGCCTCGGCTGCCCCTTTCCGGCCTGCCGCTTTTGCCCCTGGCGGCGGGGCTGGCCCTGTGCGAGGCGTGCGGGGTGGGCGGGCTCAAATGGCCCAACGACCTCTTAGCCCCCGATGGGCGCAAGCTAGCGGGGGTGCTGATGGAGGCCCAGGTGAGTGGGGAAGAGGTGGCCTATGTGCTTTTAGGCATTGGCCTCAATGTACACCGTGCGGCTGGGCTGCCCCCTGAGGCTGCCGCCCTCGAGGAGTTTGGGGAAGCCTCGAGGGTAGGGGTGCTGGCCCGCGTGCTGGCGCGGCTGGAGTCCCGCTACCTCGAGCTACACCACGACCCCCAGGGGGTTTTGCGCGACTACCGGGCCAGAAGCTGCACCCTGGGGCAGCCGGTCAGGGTATCTACCCTGGAGGGTGAGATCCGGGGTCGGGCTACCGACATCGCCCCGGATGGCTCGCTCCTGGTGGAGCGCTCGGGCCAGACACACCGCATTGGTGCCGGCGATGTGCAGTTGCTGGGGGTTTTGTAAAGGAGCTTTGCTATGAATCCAACCCAAAGTTTGCCGTATCTACCGCTTTCCAAGTCCTTTTTCCCGGCCCGCAGCCTCACCCGCGACGTGCTGCTGGTGCTGGGGGGTAGCCTTTTCCTGGGCCTTTTGTCGCAGGCGGTCATCCCTTTGCAGCCCGTGCCCATCACCCTGCAAACCCTGGGGGTGCTGCTGGTAGGCGCTGCGCTGGGCAGCCGACTGGGCGCACTTGCAGTGGTGGCCTACCTGGTGGAAGGGCTGGTGCTGCCGGTTTTTGCTGGAGGGGCCACCTGGTTCCACCCACGTATCGCCTTCACGGCGGGCTATCTGCTGGCCTTCCCGCTGGCGGCCTACCTGGTGGGCTACCTGGTTGAGCGCTACGGCACCGACCGCAGCCCCCTCAAAACCTTCCTGGCCATGCTGCTGGCAAGCCTGCTGATCTACGCCGTGGGGGTCACCTGGCTGGGCTTTGCCCTTTCGGGCGCCGGGCGCTACAGCGGGGTTTGGGGGGTACTGCAAGCCGGTATGCTGCCTTTCCTGCTGGGCGACCTCATCAAGGCGGCCATAGCAGCGGCGCTGCTCCCTACGGTCTGGCGTCTGATTCGCCGCTAGCTTGGGAGCCTTGGGCCTCCTTCCCATTGGGAAGGGGGTTTTCATTTTGGCCCCGGGCCGCCCAGCGAATCACCCAGGGCATCAGGAGGCCGTAAGCCACTCCCGCCAGCAACCCCAGCGGCAGGTTGACCAGCAGTGATAGCCAGAAGCCTTTTTGCTGGATTTGTGAGACGATGCCAAAAATCCAGACGATGGCCGCTACCATCGCCACTTCCTGCCAGTGAACCCTCATGGCTGGGCCTCCAGTAGATCCGCCAGGTATACTAGCGCCATCTTGTAAGACATGGGGCCAAAGCCCGAAACCAGTCCTCTGGCTCCTGCTGCCGTCACCGAGCGGCTGCGGTATTCCTCACGGGCATGGATGTTGGAAAGGTGCACCTCGACTACCGGCAGGCTTTGTCCCCGAATGGCGTCCAGCAGAGCGATGGAGTAGTGGGTAAGGGCGCCGGGGTTGAGTACAATGCCCCGGAAGCCCTCATCCCTGGCCTGCTGTATCCATTCCACAAGCTGTCCTTCAAAATTCGACTGCCGACAGACCACCCCCAGGCCCAGCTCCACCCCCCAGCCCTCGCAGAGCTCTTCCAGCTCGTCCAGGGTGGTTTTGCCGTATATTTCGGGCTCGCGCTTGCCCAGCAGGTTCAGGTTGGGGCCGTTCAAAACCAGGATCATTTGCCTCTATGCTAAGGGGGCAGCGTTGCGATGGGCAATTGCAGAAGCAAACACCTGGCCTGAACCCGCTTCGAGTCATGTCGCATGTCGCAGGTCAGCCTGGGCTTTTGACCATCTGGCGCTAGCTTGGGGAGCGCACTCAGACAAAGGGGTTCAGGGTCGGGCCGTTATACTGGCGCTATGCGCGAACGGATTCTGGGCCGTATCCACCGCGCCCTCGAGCACCGTCCCAAAACCGCCCTGCCCGAGCCCCTCTCGGCGACTGTTGCACCATCGGAGGCTCTAACCCTCTTTACCGAGCGCCTGAGCGGGAATGGGGGCGAGGTGGTACGGCTGGAGGGCCTGGGGGCTGCCCAGGAGTGGCTTGGCCACTTTGCCCAGACCTTTGCCGGGGTATCGGTGGGCCAGACCGTACCCGAATCGCTTCGCCCCGGGTTG
Organism: Meiothermus sp. CFH 77666; assembly: GCF_017497985.1. Taxonomy (NCBI): domain Bacteria; kingdom Thermotogati; phylum Deinococcota; class Deinococci; order Thermales; family Thermaceae; genus Meiothermus; species Meiothermus sp. CFH 77666. The sequence continues at coordinate 111,276 of NZ_JAGDFV010000007.1, read as the reverse complement.
CCCCTTCTGCCCCCCGAGGAGGCCCCGCTGGGCATCTCCTGGGCGTTGGGGGCGGTGGCCGAGACCGGGACGGTGCTTCTCTGCAGCCAGGAGGGCCGTCGCAACCAGCTTTTGCCGCCCACGCATCTGGTGTTTGTTTCCGAAGCCCACATTTACCCCACCCTTCTTACGGCCCTGAACGCCCTGAAACCCTCGCTGCCCTCGGCCATCGGGCTGCACTCCGGCCCCAGCAAGTCTGCCGACATCGGGCAGATTATGGTCAAAGGGGTGCACGGGCCGGGGCGACTGGTGGTGGCCGTGCTATCGGGTAGCTGAAAGCCGAAGGCCCCAAGCTTGGTGAAGCCGTTAGGCATTCTCCACGAGCCACGCGCTACAAGCCACTTGCCAATGCACAAGCCCCTCGACCTGCATTGAGCTTGCAACCCGTTACCTTCTCAATCCCAATCTGATTTACACAATCTTGAGCCATACCGGACTACACTCGAGCAATGACCAAGGCCCGAACCCTCGGCGAACTCAAGCGCACTTACCCCCTGGAGAAGCTCCGCCGCAGCGTCAAGGACGAGGCGCGGGAAAACCTGATTGGAAAGCTCAGGGCCGGGGAAAAACTCTTTCCGGGTATCCAGAGCTACGACGACTCGGTCATTCCCAGCCTGGTCAATGCCATCCTGGCCCGGCACAATTTCATTCTGCTGGGCCTGCGTGGTCAGGCCAAGAGCCGCATTCTGCGTCAGCTTACCGAGCTGCTGGACGATGAAGTTCCGGCCCTGCCCACCGAGATCCGCGACAACCCCCTGTTCCCGCTCTCGGCAGAGGCCAAGCGCCTCCTGGAAGAAGCCGGCGACGAAGCGCCCATCGTCTGGATTCCCCGCTCCGAGCGCTACGTGGAAAAGCTGGCCACCCCCGACACCACCGTGGCCGATATCCTGGGCGATATCGACCCCATCAAGGCCGCCAAGCGGGGCACTGGTCTGGGTGACCTCGAGGCCGTTCACTACGGCCTTTTGCCCAGGGCCAACCGGGGCATCTTCGGCATCAACGAGGTGGCCGACCTGGCCCCCAAGGTGCAGGTGGCCCTCTTCAACATCCTGCAAGAAGGCGACGTGCAGATTCGCGGCTACCCGGTGCGGCTGGAACTGGATGTCTGGATTGCCTTCACCGCCAACCCCCAGGACTACACCGCGCGGGGCAAGATCGTCACCCCCCTCAAAGACCGCATCGGTTCGGAGATTCGTACCCACTACCCGCGCACCCTCGAGGAAGGTCTCTCCATCACCCAGCAGGAAGCCTGGATTGCTCGGGAGGAGGGGATGTACGTACCGGCCTACGTGGCCGAGGCCTCGGAGGCGGTGGCCTTTGTGGCCCGCGAGGATAAGCGCGTAGACAAGACCTCGGGGGTCTCGCAGCGCCTCTCGATTAGCTTGCTGGAACTGGTGGCCTCCAACGCCGAGCGCCGCGCCCTGCGATACGGCGAGCGCCCGGTGGCCCGGCCCCTCGACCTGTATGCGGCCCTGCCGGCCATCACCGGCAAGATTGAGCTGGAATACGAAGGCGAACTCCAGGGGGCCGAGCGGGTAGCCCGCGACCTGTTGCTCAAGGCCTTTGGTCTGGCCTATGGCGAACGGGCCCGGGGCCTGCCGGTGGACGAAATCGTGCAGTACTTTGCCGACGGCAACCTCCTTACCCTGCCCGAGGGCAGCGCCAAAGCGGTGTTGAAGGAAATGGAAAAAGTGCCGGGCCTGCTGGCTGCCGCAAAAAAATTGGAACCCCAGACCACCCCCGAAGCCCTGGTGGCCGCCGGGGAGTTTATCCTCGAGGGCCTGGCGGGCCGCCGCAAGATTGCCAGGGGTGAGGAGAGCTACAGCGCCCCTATCGAACGGGAGCGCGAGCGGTGGGGGAGCGGGAATTGATGTACATAGCACATAGCCAATAGCTAATGGCAGAACCAAAAAGCTATCCGCTATTAGCCATCAGCGAGGAAATATGCGTGTCCGATACTCCAGGTACGAGCCCGGCTTCGACGACCTCAGCGGCGCCGACCTGATGGATATGATTCAGGATTTTCTGATGGACTCGGGCTTTTCCGACCCATACAACCGCTACCAGCCCGACCCCAACCGAAGCCCCACCGCCGAAGACCTCTACGATGCTCTCCTGCAAGCCCTGCTGGAGCAAGACCGCATCCCCGAGGAATGGTTGCGCGAGGCCCGCTTCGCCAACCGCAAGGAGGAAACCCGGCTCTACCAGGAGATTCAAAAGCTCATACAGCGCCTGCAGGACGAGGGCTTCATCCGCCTGCCGGGCGCCGACCCCTCCGAGACAGGACAGGGTTTCCAGAGCGAAGCGCAGGAGACGCGGCTCGAGCTCACCAACAAATCAGTAGACTTCCTGGGCCTCAAAAGCCTGCGCACCTTGCTGGGTTCGCTGGGCAAGAATGCCCCCGGCGCCCACGTCACCCGGCACTACGCCTCGGGGGTGGAGTCGAGCGGCGAGACCAAGCCCTACGAGTTTGGCGACCAGCCCAACATCAATATCGGCGAAACCCTCAAAAAGGTGGTGATGAAGGGGCTGGAAAACATCGAAGAGCACGACCTGACCATCGAGCTGGCCGAGTACACCGCCGCCATGAACACGGTGGTGCTGCTAGACTGCTCCCACTCCATGATTCTGTATGGTGAAGACCGCTTTACCCCCGCCAAGCGCGTGGCCCTGGGCCTGGCTCACCTGATTCGCACCCAGTACCCTGGCGACCAGGTACGTTTTGGGGTCTTCCACGACAGCGCCGAGGAAGTGCCGCTGGGCAAGTTGCCCACCGTGCAGGTCGGGCCCTACCACACCAACACTGCCGAGGGTCTCAAGCTGGCCCGCAAGATGCTCAAAAAGATGAGCGGCGAGATGAAGCAGATCATCATGATTACCGACGGCAAGCCCTCCGCGCTCACCCTGCCCTCGGGCCAAATTTACAAGAACGCCTGGGGCCTCGACCCGGTCATCCTGGCCGAGACCCTTAAAGAGGCCACCCTGGCCCGCAAGGAAGGTATTCCCATCCACACCTTCATGCTGGCGCGGGAGCCCGAGTTGCTGGCTTTTGTCAAGAAGATCACGCAAATTACCAAGGGCAAGGCCTACATGACCACACCGGGGAACATCGGACGATACGTGCTGATGGACTTTTTGAACCGTAAGGTGAGCCGGAACTAAGTACAGCGTCGTAGAGATGTCCGTACACCTCCGGGTTTCCAGGAGGGATTGACATAGAGCCCCCTCCCTACCACGTAGGGAGGGTGGGGGAGGGTATTGGGTGAGGCCCTGAACCGACCTGCTGTGTGAAGGCGCTGCTCAGCAACCCCACCTAACCTCCCCTATACGGTAGGGGAGGAACGAAAAGGTTTCTGCTACGGCTTTTGCAAGAGCGTACTGCATAGTTCGTGCCGCAATGAACACTTTGTACGGGTATTTATACGACTGTGCACTAAGTACCTCCCGCCCATGTTTTGGATAATGGCATGATCGAAAATCATTCGGGTATTGCGCCCGGAGCATGATTTTCTAGCGTGGCCTGGATTCATCTCTAAACCTTATACAGGCGCAACTTAGTGCTCTGGTAATAAAGTAATCGGGATGCTTCCAATGAACCTAACCCCAGCTCTAGACTTCTTTTTGCCATTCCGTGGCGCACGCAGTGCAACGAGGAACCTGATGCTGCATGGGTACAGTGGATACCCTGGACTGGGTCGCATCAGATTCTCCACTTCGCTTTGCTGCGTTCGGAATGGCCAGTAAAGTTACCTGACCCTAAGAATCCTTTGTCCTAAACAGAATATTGGCCGTCTGAAAACTCGAAACCCAAGCACCCCTGGGCCGGGCCGGGCCCGCGCTTGGGTGCGTAACCTGCGTCCGGGCCTAGACGCATTCTCGTTTTCGTGAGCGGCCAAGTCTGGTATTCGAACAAGCACCATACAGGTCAGCCGTATCAACGACCTGCATACTCCTCGCAGAGCCTTTGGCTTTGCGCTTTCGGCCCTGGGTGTCGCCGCGTGTGGGGATTCATCAAAGCTGAGTGTTCAGGTGAAGCTGTTACACAGCATCGCCGGCTTTTTTAATGTCGTACATTCGTTGGTCGGCCAGCGATAGCAAGGCATCGGGGGTGTCTGCTTCTGTAGGGAACGTAGCCTGCCCAATATCAACTGACAGGCACATGTTTTCAATGCAAACTTTTGTGATGCCTTGGTAAAGGCGATGCGACAGACGCTGTGCTCCTTGCGCGTCGGTCTGGGGCAGCAGCACGGCAAATTCATCCCCACCCCAGCGGAAGGCTATGTCTTCTGCTCGCAGCTCACGGGTGAGGACATTTGCGACCTCTCGGAGCGCTAAGTCACCCAGGGCATGACCCAGCTGATCGTTGATGGGTTTGAAGTTCTTGAGATCCAAAATAAGTAAAGTAAGGGGGTGGCCAGATCGGGTAGCCCGTGAGATCTCCTCCTGTAGCCGTAGATTGAATGCGCGGCGATTGTATAGCCCGGTCAGGCTATCCGTCAAAGACGCTTTTTCAAGTTCAGAGCGGTAGCTGAGCTCGTGGATCAGGGTGGCAAGGGGTGCCGCGAAAAGCTGCACAGCAGCCAAAGAGTCTTCGGCAAATGCGGCAGGGTCTTTGGTGCTACCCAGGTTCAGGTATGCTAACACTTGACCTTGATGACCTACCGGCAGGCAAAGGCTGGCCTTGAGCCCGTGGAGCTGGGCGGCATGCGTCGTTAATATTCGTGGAAGTCCCTTTAGGGCTTGTGATCTAGAGCCACCATACCAGGCAAGGAGTTCAGTTTCGCTTTGCGCGGGGCACTCCGTGGATACGCCTAAAGCCGCCTGGCAGGAGTAAGCTTCACCGACCCGCACCCAAAGGCTTCCTACCTCACCTCCGGGCACCAACTCCACAGCAGCTTCCAGAATGTGCTGATATACCTTCTCTGAGGGGTACGACCAGGCTTCCGTTAGCAGTTGGTTGATGCGTTGCTGCTGCTCATCCAGCAATACCCGCTCCAGCGCGCTGCTCAAAAGCCGCTCCACCCCTAGCAGAATTTCTCTTCTTTTGCGGCTCCAAGGAATATGTTTCCGATGACCTAGTACCAGCACCGCTCTGCTCTGAAAAGCGTCACGGCTGTGGATGGGGTAGGCTGCAAAGGTTTGAATACCTACCTGCTTTAGTACAGGCAAGCCTTCGGGAAGCGCCGGGTAGCTTTCGATGAACAACGGTGTGCCGGTTTCCAAAGCCCGCCAGGTTATGCCCTGGTCGCGCTCGAGCCGTTGAGCCAGGGGTGCCAGGATGGGCTCGAGGCTCTCTGGTAACTGAGAGGACAGGGCCTGTAGGACTCCTTGACGGTAGAGCATGACCGCTCCTGCTTCCATCTCCAGAGCGGGCAGCAGATGGCGCAAGGTCACCTCGGCAATCTTCCTTTTGTCATTTTCGTTTGCCAGGGCACCTGCAAGCTCGAGTAGCAGGCGGCGTAGCTCGAGGTCGTACAGGCGCTCGAGCTGATAGGCAACGATGCGGGCTAGCCGATGGAACAACTCGGCCTCCTCCTTGCGCCAGGCCTCGCCTCGGGTGAATTGCAGCACTGCTATAACCTCTTGGCGAACCCGTAGAGCAACAGCAAGCTCAGCGGGCTTACTGGTCTTGGTGGTACGATGCCCAATAGTTGCTTTGGTAGTGGAACCCTCCGAGTAGACTAAACCATCCTCATTTAGAGCTCGTAGTACCAGAGGTGGCCCGCTTGAAGCATCCTCATGCCCAACTGCATTTTCTAGCGGATGCACCAGGTTAGCCCCAACAGGTACCCAGACGCGAAGCGTAGTTCCTCGTAAAAGCGACGAGAGCATGGTGGGCAAATCTTGCAAGAGCTGCTTTTGCGTGAAGTAGCGCGGTATGAGTTCTAGTCCCTGTAATAAGACATCCTGAATCAGGACAAGCTGCTTGGCTCGGCGATGGGCCTGACGCAGGCTATCCCCTACCAGAAAAGCAAGATACGCCGATAAAAATAGGATCAAGATCATCGCGTAAAAATCTGGGTATACCGAAGGAAAAAAGGAAAGAGCCAGCACCGACCCCAAAGCCGCCGCCAGTCCGACCCACAGGCCTCGTACGCTGGCCAGGGTAGCGGTCAAAAACATCAACCAGGGCAGGGCGTAGATACCTGCCATACCCAGGGCATGTACCACCACAACCCCCACCAGGGACAGGATCAGGGTGAAGTAGTACACAGAGGCCATATAAAATCTCAGAGCCCAGTAAAACCAACTTTAGCAGAAAGACGTTGTCCTGCTTCCCAATTTCAACCCGGGTGTTGTTTGGGCGTACCCCCACATAACTGCTTCCTGAATCTCTGCTACACTTCCCGCTATGAAATCGGCCCAAACCTGGGGAATCGCAGCCTTCCTGGCGCTCCTCATTGATCGTATATCGCAAGCTGTGCGGCTTCGGCCCTGGCCTGTCTTCAATCCGGCGCAAATTCGGCGCTACGAGGGTGCCACGCGGGAGTTACGCCTCGACATGCCTTATTACCCTGCGCAAACCGCCAGGGGCTATGTGCTGATTCCCAGAGATGGTTACTTTCAGCAGACCGAGGAGGTTCTGGAGCAGCTTTAGGTGTAGCTGTGCGACAGGACAAAAGCCCTGTTTTTGCGTGTCATGCGACGTAACCTTAAGTTGAGCGATTGAGGTTTTGCCAATACCCCAGCTACTGTATGAACTAATAGCAGCATGTTTGAGAGGGTGTGCTGGCTGAGTTCATATGAATTTACGCTTCCCGTCTCTACTCCTCCTGGTGGGTCTGAGTGCTTGCCAGCTTGGTTCGCCGTTGCCGGCCAATTCGGGCTACTGGTCGGATGCGCGTTTCTGGGCCAGCCTCAACCTGCAAAAGCCCCAAGCTGGCGACTCGGTGGTCATTCCGGCGGGTAGCAGGGTCATCCTGGATGAAGACCCGCCCCCCTTGACGGGCATTACGGTGCTGGGGGAGTTGGAGTTTGCGCGAAAGAACCTCAACCTCAGTACCGGCTACCTGATGGTGCACGGCCCCGGTAAGCTCAGCATTGGCTCGGAGGCCCAGCCCTTCACCCATCGAGCGGTCATCACCCTCACCGGATCCAACCCAGAAGAAAACATCATGGACATGGGAACCAAGTTTCTGGGGGCCATGATGGGGGGCAAGCTGGAAATTATCGGGGAGAACCGGGTGGCCTGGACCAAACTGGCCGCCACGGCGCCTGCGGGAAGTACCCAGATTGTCCTCAGCAGTCCGGTGGACTGGCGGGTGGGGGAGAAAATCGTCATCGCCTCCACCGCGCTTGACCCCCACCAGGCCGAAACCCGTATCATCCGGGCTATCAGCGGCAACACCCTCACGCTGGATCGGCCGCTAGACTACGGGCACTTTGGCCAGTTGCAGACCTTTGAGGGTCGGGTTCTGGATCAGCGGGCCGAGGTGGGGTTGCTCTCGCGGAACATCGTGATACAGGGCGACGACCACCATGCGGGGGGCTTTGGCGGGCACGTGATGGTGATGGGCTCGAGTCCCCTGCACCGCGAAACCAACCCGGCCATGCGCAGCAGTGGCAAGGTGCGAGGGGTGGAGTTTCGGCGGCTGGGTCAGTTCAACCGGCTGGCCCGCTATCCCTTCCACTGGCATCTGAACGGGGATTCAAACGGCGACTACCTGGAAAACTGTAGCTTCCACAGCAACTTCCAACGCGGCATTGTGGTGCATGGCACCGACAATGTGCGGGTCAAGAACAATGTTTTGTACGACACCCTGGGCCACAGCATCATGACCGAGGACGGTTCGGAACAGGGCAACCGCTTTGAGGGCAACCTAGCCGTGTTGACCCGGGCCTTCCCGTACTTGCCTAGCAACCCTATCCAGGTTGGGCAGAACGATGATCAGGCGGCCACCTTCTGGGTCAAGGGCCCCAGCAACCGTTTTGTGGGGAATGTGGCCGCCGGGGGCGAGTTTACCGCCTTCTGGTTCGACAATGTGGGCTCGGTGGATGCCAGCCGCTTCGAGTTTCGCGACAACGTGATTCACTCCTACCTGCTGGGCAAGGCCATCGGCGCTCCGGGCAACGTGGGCGACCTGGGGGCGTTGTGGATTACAGGCAACCGGGCCGCACCTACCACCCACGGGCCGTTTTTGCTCGAGCGCACCACCATCTACAAAACTCGCTCGGCGCTGTGGGCCAACCCAGTAGGTGACCCAGCCGGCGAGGTGATCATGGAGGTGCGCGACTCGATTCTGGCAGATAATAGCGTGAGCATCGGCAGTCACGGTATCCGCGATTCGCTCATTGTGGGCAGGAGTGCCAACCTCGACACAGAAGGGGAGATTGGCCGGTTGGGGGTGCAGGAGTATGGCGGTACCACCACCTTACAGAGTGTAACCTTCGTGAATTTTGAGCCGGGCACCAGCGCCATCCAGACCCGTACCTGCCTTCGCGAAGGGCCGAACATGATCACCCAGAACATTCGTCTGGTGAACGCCCAGTTTAGCCTCTGCAACGGCAGCAGCGATCTGGCGGTGCAAGACCTCGATGGCTCCCTGAGTGGAAGTGGGGTACCCAGTGTGGTGGTACCGGCATCGGTGGGCTCGAGGGCCATGTACACCGAGGCTTGTGCACTCTGGGTGGCGGCAAATGCCAGGGTTTGCCCCGGACAGATGGAATACCTCAACCTAATTCCCGAGACCAACACCTTTTTCCGCAGCTACGCGCCGGGTGCGCCCACTCTGACCCGTGACGATGGGGTACAACAGAGCGGTAGCGACGTGACCAATGCGCCGTTCTACTGGACGCTAATTCATGGGCGAACCTATACCCTGGACACTGACCTGAGCCTCTGGCAGTACTTCCGCTTACGTCTTTATCCCAAATACAAAAACCACGATGGAACCCCCCGGGCAGCGCGGGTGGTACTGCCTACCAGCACATCTTCCTTCACGGTGTATCGCTGTGCGCTGGAATCCTCGCAGCCCGGCACCAACTGCGCCGGCAAAACCGCGCTCACTTCGCTCACGAGCCTGGCCGAGCTGGACGCCGCTACCCAGCCTGCTTACTTCTACGATTCGGCTGCTCAGCGTATCTACCTGAAACTGTTTAGCAACACCAATACCTCGCTGCTGGTACAGCGCTAGGCATCTGTCGCAACGTGTACTGAATCCTACCTACTCCAGGTTCCATCCGCTACCCTGAACCCATGCACTGGGTGTGGGCGGTAAGGCGGGCATGGCGGGTGCGGCTCTTGCTGGCTGCAGGGCTGGCGCTTTTGCTGCTGCCTCTGGCCTGGTTGGTACATCCAGCCTGGGTTTTGCTTTCGCTGGTAGGGTTGCTGTACCCCACCCGCTGGGAAGAGCCCAAAGCCCTGGCCGACCTCGACCGACGCTATGGTCTGGCCTACCGCAGTGCCCTCGAGGCGCCCCTCAACCACCCCTGGCGGAGCCAACTGCAAAGCGAATCGGAGGCCAGCTTGCGCGAGGCCCGACCCCCGGCTTGGCCCTGGGTTTTGGTGGCCCTCTACCTGACCCTGCTGGGCGTGGTGTGGGTCTTGCCCCCATTGCAACTACCTTTTGTATCGCCGGTAGTGGCTCCTGCTCCTTCCAGCCCAACTACCCCCGCTTCACCCGAGACAGGTAGCCCGACCAGCCCGGCACAACCCAATCCCAGCCCACAAACCAGGCAACCCCTGTTGCCGGAAGGTTCGCCGCAAAGCCAGCAGCAAGGCCCGGATGCAGCCAGTCCTTCGGAAAGGCCCGAAAGCCCGCGTAGCCAGGAAGCGCAGGATCGTGCGGGCGAGGCCTCGAGCCAGGGAGACTCCCAGGAGGCTGCCAACCAGGATGCGGCCCGCCCTGGCCAACCCGCTGAGAGCCCTCAAAGCCGTGAGCAGCCTGCATCCAGCCAAAATGGTCAGGGCTCCACGGGCCAGCCCCAACCCGACCAGACCGGTCAGCCAGGTCAAAATCCACCGGCAGCCCAACCTGAACAAGCGCAGCCATCCCAACCTGGACAAACGCAGCCCCAACAACCAGGGCAAGCACAGCCCCAGCAATCGGGGCAAGCACAGCCGTCTCAAACAGGCCGTTCGCCCTCCGAGCAAACCCCGCAGGGGCAACCCGCGCCTGGTTCAGAGGGCAGAGAGCCCAGCCCGTCCGGGCAGCCCTCCCCGCAACCCGGACAAGCACAGCCATCCCAACCAGGGCAAGCGCAGCCATCCCAACCCGGACAGGGCCAGGCTTCCCGAGAGAACCAGGGGCAGAATGCCGAGGGCCAGGGTCGGCCAGGGGGCACTGAGCCGGGCGGCACCGGGGCCCAGGGTCAGCAGGCCCGACCACCCAAGAGCCCTCCAGCCAGCCCGCAGCGTCCGGCGGGAGAAGCGCCACTCAGCCGGGGTGAAAACCGGCAGGGAAGACCCCAGCCCCTGCCCAGCCCCTGGCAGGCGGGCCAGCCCCCGCAAAATGTGCAGCGTCAGGCCGAAAAGTACCTCGAGTCCGAACCCTTGCCCCCCGAGGTACGCGACATTGTGCGTCGCTATTTCGAGCTACCCCAGCGATAAAAACCCACTCCGCCAGGAGTGGGCTTTGGTGTATTGAAAAACGCTAGAACTTGAGAACGCCCTGTCCACCGCCCCAGGTGATGGTCATGGTGCAGCCCGCCAGATCAGGGCTGCTGGTGGTGTTAACAGTACCGTTCAAGGTAGCCGTGTTCTGGCCGCCGTTTTGCAGAATATCCAGAAGGGTGTTCAGGTTGGAAAAGCTGATGGTACCGTTGCTGAAATTGCTGGGAGTGTAGTTGCTGCCTGACTGGGTAAGGGTAAATTGCACGTTGTTGGCATTCGCAGAAGCCTGCCGTTGACCCGTAGGCGGATTGTCGGACACGGCCAGGCTTATGCTCATCGAAACGCTGATACTGGAAGGCAAGGTAGACGGACAACCGCTGCCGCTCAGCGAAACATTCGAAATTGCCAGGTTGTAGTTGAAACCGGTGGGTGTAACAGGAAAGTTGAGGGTAGTGTCGTTGAAAGTTGCATTAACGTTCAACGTACCGGTAGCTGCACTGCTTGGGCCCAAGCTAATCTGGCTTTGTTGTCCTGCCAATCCAAAGGGGTTATCAATGGGGGGGCTGCTGATCATTCCACAACCCGCAACAACCAGAGCCATAACACTACCGAGTAAGGCCAAACGTTTCATAGATTCCTCCTGCTCGCTATTTGAAGCAAATCAAATTGTATACCCAAGATTTGGAGGAAGGTAGTTATATTTGACCTAAAAAGGGTTCGCTGGCGTTACATCAGACCGTTTTGAAGCTCTCGAAGGGCTCTTTGCAGTTGTTGCAGACGTGGATGGCCTTGCACAGGGTGGGGCCAAAGGTGTTCTTGACCGAGGTGTTGAGGGAGCCGCAGCGCGGGCAGCGGGTGGGGGCGGCCTCGAGCTGAATCAACACCCCTTCCTGCCCCGCTCTGGGTTTGGGAGGCGCAATCCCGTACTGGCGCAGGCGCTCTTTGGCCTCGGGGGTGATCCAGTCGGTGCTCCAGGGGGGCGAGAGCACGGTTTTTACCTCGACCTCTGCAAAGCCCAGCGAGCGGGCGGTGGCTTCCAGTTGCTCCCGGATCAGGTGCAGGGCCGGGCAGCCCGAGAAGGTGGGGGTCATGGAGATAATGGCCCTGGGGCCCTCTATCTGCACGTCCCGCACAATGCCCATCTCGACGACGTTGATGACCGGAATCTCGGGGTCGGGAATCCGGGCCAAGGCCTCCCAGACTTGCTCGGTGTTGGGTAGGGTGGTCATATCACCAGATCACCAGACTTTGGCCTCGGCGTCCCAGCGGGCGGTGGACTGCATCTCGGCCAGGATGCTCCACAGGTGCTCGGTGTGGTAGGCGCGGGAGGTGGGCTGGTAGCCGGGGTTGATGGGCAGTTTGAGGCCGGCGTTTTGCAGGTGACGGGTGGCGAGCTCGAGCCAGCGCTCTCTTAAGGGCGAGAGGTCGGGCACGATGCCCTCGGCCACCAGGAGCTCTTCGCCGGGGATGGGCACAAATAGCTGCTGGGCGTAGCCCCACTGCATATCCAGGGCCTGCTGCAAGCGCCGGTTGGATTCCTCGGTGCCCAGGCCCAGCCGCTCCACCCAGGCGCTGGTGTGCTGGAGGTGGAAGCGTTCCTCGCGCACGATCTTCTGCACCGCCTCGGCCAGGGGTTTGTAGGTGCTGTGCTGGGCGGCCTCGAGCCACAAGGACTCGTAAAGGTCGAACAAAAACTGCCGCAGCATGGTGAAGGCCCAGTCCCCCTTGGGCAACTCCACCAGCTCACAGTTGCGATACTCGTAAGCATCGCGGAAGAAAGCCAGCTGGTCGGGGTCGGAGCCATCCAGCGCTTGACGCAAGCCATACCAGAGGGTGGCGTGACCCAGCTCGTCCTGCACAATGTTGGCCAGGGCAATGTCCTCTTCCAGAATGGGGCCGTGGCCCGTCCATTCGCTGTTGCGTTGGGCCAGGATGACCTCGTCGTCGGCCAGCGCGGTCAGCTTAGCAACTAGCGCATTCTTCACCTGAGCGTTCATCTTCTACCCCCCGCCCCCCTTTGTGCTTGCTTACATGGGAGCCGACTGTGGCGTAATACTGCTGCTGCTTGTAGGTTTTGTCTTTGGCCGGGGCAAACCAGCTCTCGATGGTTTCTGGACTGGGGTCGCTTTTGACGATTTTAGCCGCGGGCACCAGCCACCAGGCCAGGGCCTCGGCGTCGGTAAAGGTTGCCTGGGCCTTTTGCAGGGCTTCTTCGGGGCTGGCCGCCTCCACCTCGCCCACGTAGTCCACAAAGGTCATGGAGCGCTTATGGCTGGTTTTGCGGAATGCGGCAAAGGCTTGTGGCTTGTGGCCTGTGGCTTGTGGCTCGTGGTTTGCCTCGAGCAGCTCTTCTTTGGTAACGGAAAAAACATCCTCGGCTCGTACCACCCACATGCTCACCGCCTGGGGCCGGCGGGCGAAAACGTTGCGGGCCGTAAGCAGGGCGTGCTGGGGGTCAGCGGCGTGAACTGAGCCGACCGCCTGGTGGGGCTTATTTGGGGTGTCTTGCTTGAAGACTTCCCAGCGGGGCCACTCTGTGTCCATATTGCTCCTCCAGAGCGCCTGTAGCAGATAGCTTCTTGCTACTGGCTAGACTGCGACAGCGGTTTTGTGCTGCTTGGCGGCGTAGGCCTCGAGCGCCTCGCGCACCCAGGCCCCTTCGGCGTGGGCGCGGCGGCGGGCTTCCAGGCGCTCTTTGTTCATGGGGCCGTTGCCTCCCACCACCTGCCAGAACTCATCCCAGTTGATGGGGCCGTGCAGCCAGTTGCCGCTTTTTTCGTCGTAGCGCAGCTCGGGGTCAGGAATGGTCAGGCCCGCTTCCAGAATTTCGGGGGCGTGCTCGTTGATGAACTCCTGGCGCACGGTGTCGTTGGATTTGGTCTTGATGCCCCAGCGGGTCAGGATTTCGGTGTTGGGGCTGTCTTTGTCGTGGGGGCCCATCATCATCAGGGCGGGCCACCACCAGCGATTGATGGCATCCTGGGCCATCTGGCGCTGCTTGGGGGTGCCCTTGGCATAGAGCAGCACCATCTCCTTGCCCTGCTTGTGGTGGAAGGTTTCTTCGGCGCAGATGCGCACCATGGCCCGGCTGTAGGGGCCATAGGAGCAGGCCGCCAGCATGGTCTGGTTCTTGATAGCCGCCCCGTCCACCAGCCAGCCGATGGTGCCGATATCGGCCCAGGTCAGGGTGGGGTAGTTGAAGATGGAGGAGTACTTGGCCTTACCCGCGAGCAAGGCTTCCAGCATGGCCTCTCGGCTGACGCCCAGGGTCTCGGCGGCATGGTAGAGGTACTGGCCGTGTCCGGCTTCGTCCTGCACCTTGGCCACCAGGATCATCTTGCGCTTGAGGGTGGGCGCGCGGGTAATCCAGGCCCCCTCGGGGAGCATCCCCACCACCTCGGAGTGGGCATGCTGGGAAATCATGCGAATAAGCTGGCGGCGGTACTCCTCGGGCATCCAGTCACCGGGCTCAATTTTCTCGCCCCGGTGGATGCGAGCCTCGAACTCGGCCAGGCGCTCGTTGTAATCAGGGTCGCTGGGTACTCCGTACTTAACTGGCATCTCTCCTCCCAAGAACCAAACTAACGCTCGTTAGTTTTTGCTAGTTTAGCTCGAGGCAATCAAAATTTCAAAGTGGCTAGGACAGGCGCTATACTCAGGCCATGGTGAAGCACCGTTTCACCGTCGAGGACTATCACAAAGCCTATGCCGCCGGGGCTTTGGGGCAGGGCCGGGTGGAGCTGATTAATGGAGAGGTTTACATTATGTCCCCCATGGGCCACAAGCACCGCCGCTACATTGGTGCTCTGAACTACGAGATCGTCACCAAGCTGAAGGGTAAGGCCTACATGTTCTGCCAGGTTCCAATCCAACTCGACAACAGGTCGGAGCCTGAGCCGGACTTCGTACTCACCGTGCCGCCTGCATCGCGCTACGACGACCGTCCACCCGGCCCCGCCGACATCCTGCTGGTCATCGAACTGAGCGACTCGACGCTGATCTTCGACCGCACCGTGAAGCTTCCCCTGTACATTCGAGCGGGCATTCCCGAGATCTGGATTGTGAACCTGCTGGAAGAAAAGCTCGAGGTCTACCGCGCCCCGGACTACCAGCCCGTTTACTTCGAGAAAGGCACGGCGGTGGCGCCGCTGGCCTTTGGGGAGGATAGGCTCGAGTGGTGGGTGTGAACTCGAGCCCGTGGGTGGCACACATCATCCGAAACAGCTAAGTACCTCCCGCCTATGTTTTGGATAATGGCATGATCGAAAATCATTCAGATATTGCGCCCGGAGCATGATTTTCTAGCGTGGCCTGGATTCATCTCTAAACCTTATGCGGGCGCAACTTAACTCCAGTGTTTTGCTGCTTCACTTCTATGCCGTAGGGGGAGCTGGGTGGGGGGGTGCTAACCGGCTTCTTCACCCAGCATGCTGGATTCACCCTGGTTTTTGCGAAATGATCGGGTTTGGAGAGTCTGCA
Source organism: Meiothermus sp. CFH 77666 (assembly GCF_017497985.1). Taxonomy (NCBI): domain Bacteria; kingdom Thermotogati; phylum Deinococcota; class Deinococci; order Thermales; family Thermaceae; genus Meiothermus; species Meiothermus sp. CFH 77666. The sequence goes on along the minus strand of NZ_JAGDFV010000007.1, from coordinate 96,206 downwards.
TGGATTACCAGATAGGCCAGATGGTGCGCGTGGAGTTCTGGAAATACCCTGCCGATACCCTGCACTACTGGTGGGAGGCCCAGGTGTGCGAACAGCGAGAAGATGCCGTCCTGGTTCACATGCCCTGTGGCTTTACCTTTCACCACGAGAGCAAAAACCGGGTGCTGCGGGTGGATCACCAGGCCTATGTGGCCTTTTTTGTGGGGCGCTGGTACTCGGGGGGGCCCGACCTGGACGCCGAGGGAAAGGTGCTGGAATACTACTGGAATATCCAGACCCCCCCACGTTTCGAGCAGGGCCGCATCTGGCAGTACGACCTGGAAATAGACGTCAAGTGCCGGGCCGACCACCACTGCCAGACCTTCGACCTCGAGGAGTTCGCCGCCAAGGCACCGCACTATCCCGCCGAATGGGTAGAGCAGGCTACCGGCGCGGTGGAGCAGGTGCAGCGCCACATGCGAAGGCGGCAGTGGCCGGTGTTGCCGCCGGGGCCGGGGAGATCCTGGCTCGAGCGGGTGTAGCAAGCCTGTAGCTCTTGACCCTTGCCCCTCGACCCTGGACAATCTACTGGTATGCGAGGCCTGTCCAAGCGCGTCAAAACCATGAAGCCCTCCTCCACGGTGGCGGTGAATGCCAAAGCCCTCGAGCTGCGTCGTCAGGGGGTAGACCTGATCGCCATGACTGCCGGCGAGCCCGATTTCGATACCCCGCAGTTCGTCAAGGACGCTGCGGCCAGGGCCATGGCTGCGGGTAAAACCAAATACGCCCCGCCTGCGGGCATCCCCGAGCTGCGCGAAGCCATCAGTGCCAAGTTCAAGCGCGAAAACGGCCTCGAGATTCCCCCCGACCAGACCGTGGTAACGGTAGGCGGCAAGCAGGCCCTCTTCAACCTCTTTCAGGCCATCCTCGACCCGGGCGACGAAGTGATTGTGATTGGGCCGTACTGGGTCAGCTATCCCGAAATGGCCCGTTTTGCCGAAGGGGTGCCGGTGGAGGTCAACACCGGCCCCGAGTCGGGCTTCATCCCCGACCCCGCCGAGGTCGAACACAAGATTACCCCCCGCACCAAGGCCATTGTGCTCAACTCGCCCGGCAACCCCACCGGAGCGGTCTACCCCAAAGAGGTGCTGGTAGCCATTGCCGAACTGGCCAACAAACACGACCTTTATATTGTTTCCGACGAAATCTACGAGCACCTTATTTACGAAGGTGAACACTTCTCGCCCGCCCACGTGGCCCCCGACCGCACCATCACCATCAACGGTGCAGCCAAAGCCTACGCCATGACCGGCTGGCGCATCGGCTATGCCGGTGGCCCCAAAGACGTCATCAAGGGCATTATTGACGTTTCCAGCCAGTCCACCACCAGCCCCGACACCATCGCCCAGTGGGCCATGGTCGAGGCCCTGAACAACGTGGAGGAGGCGCAAAAATTCATCTCTATGGCCCGCGAGGCCTACCGTGCAAGGCGGAGCATCATTGTGGACGGTCTGAACGCCCTGGGCCTGCCCACGCCCAGGGTCAACGGCGCTTTTTACGTGCTCTCCGATGTGTCCAAAATTGACCCCGATGAGAACCAGGCCGCCCTCAAGCTGCTCAACGAAGCCCGGGTGGCGGTGGTGCCCGGCACCGACTTCGCGGCCCCCCACCACGTGCGCTTCAGCTACGCCACCAGCGAGGCCAACATCCGCAAGGCCCTGGAGCGTATCGCCTCGATTCTCTGAGCCTTGCCGCGCCTACCTCTGCTCACCTTTTCGTAACGCTAAAGTAACGCCCTCGCTGTTACGCTGGTCGAACGGTGTTTTCCGCCAGCACCGAATTGTTGCCCCGGGTGCTGAATGTGCGGAAGTGTCCGGGGGGAACGGAGGGGGTATGACCGAGGAGACCCTACAGGTGCTCATCGACAAACACACCCCTCGCTTGCTGGCCCTACCCAATGTGGTGGGGGTGGGGCGGGGGGAGGAGCAGGGCCGTGCGGTGGTGGTGGTGCTGGTCAGCCGTAAGCTGCCACTCGCTGCTTTGCAACCGCACGAGCGGGTGCCCAAGGACCTCGAGGGGGTACCGGTGCGGGTGCGGGAAGTGGGTTCGGTGCAGGCTCAGTAACGGGGTTTTCCGGTCGCAAGAACGTCGAGGCCACTTGGCTCAAAGCCGCCTCTGAGATTCTTCATTGCGTTGGAATTTGCAGGGGACTATTACCCAAGTGCAGGGGGACGATATGCCTATTAACGAAGCAAAAGCCATGCTTTCGGCCAGCGCCCAGGCCGAAGCCGAAAAAGCCAGGCTGGCTGTGCAGGACACCTTTTTAGCGCCCGAGGCCATGCGTTTGAATGTGCGGGGCATGGGTGTGGGGGTCAAGTGGAAGAACGGCGAGCCCACCGGCGAGCCGGCTCTGGTAGTTCTGGTCAGCCAGAAATTAGAGCGCAGCCAGCTCAGCCGGGCCGACCTGATTCCGGCCAAGCTGGGCGATATGCAGACCGACGTACTGGCTATTGGCGAGGTGTTTGCCGGCAACGCCGAGGAAGCAGGGGTACAGACCCTCACCCGGCGCATTCGGCCCGCCGAGGGCGGTTATAGCGTGGGGCACTTTAGAATCACCGCAGGTACCATGGCTACCGCCGTCTACGACCTTCTGCCGGGTGCGACCGTCAGCCCCCCCGCGCACGGCCTGGGCATTCCACCGCGTTTTTACATCCTCAGCAACAACCACGTGCTGGCCAACTCCAACGATGCCAGCCTGGGCGACCCCATTTTGCAGCCGGGGGTGTTCGATGGGGGAACCCTCCCTGCCGACCTGATTGCCCGGCTCAGCCGCTTTGTGCCCATCACTTTCGAGCCTCCGGTGCCCCGGGCTCAGCACCGCAACCTGGTGGACGCGGCCATTGCCGAGGGCCAGTTCCACGACCTAGACCGGGAGATTTACTGGAACGGCTACGTGCAGGGCTGGCAGCCCCGCTCCAAAACCCTGGTGGGGCAGCGGGTCAAAAAGACCGGACGTACCACCAACATGACTACCGGGCGCATTACCGTGCTGGGGGCAACCATTGACGTGAACTTTGGGGGTGGACGGGTGGCTCGCTTCATAGACCAGATTGTCACCACCAACATCTCGGCACCCGGCGACTCCGGTTCGCTGGTGCTGAGTGAGCGGGGTAATCTGGCCCTGGGCTTGCTCTTTGCCGGCTCGTCTGTAGCCACCATCGTCAATCACTTTGAGCACGTGCGCTCGTTGCTGCGCATCGAGGTAGCGGAGGGCGTGGGCTAGCGCTGAACCGCCGTTCAGGGTACAGGGCTCACCTTCAAGCCTTCGGCCCTGCCCCTCTCCCCTGGGGAGGGGGGTTTTGGTATGCCTGCTCTTCAGTACCGCCGCCTGCGCTGGGGCAGTAATAAAAGAATGACCCCGATGACCACCAGGCTATCGGCCAGGTTCCAGATGGGAAAGTTGTCCAGGATGGCCAGCCCGGTGCGGTTGATATCCACATAGTCCACCACCCAGCCGTGGCCCAGCCGATCCACCGCGTTGCCGAGGGCGCCTGCGGCAATCAGGGAAAAGGCAAGCTGGTTCAGGAGCGAAACCCGGCGGTGGTTCATGCTCAGGTAGATTAGAATCCCGATACCTACCACGAGGCTCACCCAGACCAGAATGCGGGCGCCCCCCTGGAAAATGCCAAAAGCCGCGCCGGTGTTTTTGATAAAGGTGGCGTCTACAATCCAGAACAAATTGGCCAGGAAAATAGCGCCTACCTCAGGATCAAAGATGCGAGGGCCCACCGCCCACAGCACCACCAGTTTGATGGCCTGGTCGGCGACCAGCAGGGCAGGAACCAGCCAGGTGGCAATATTCATACCGCTGGGAAGTCTAGCACGGTAGCGTGAGGGTATGCTATACTCGCCAATGTTGCCCTAAAACAAGGGGGCTTCCCCTTGTGTCGGCAGTTAGGAGTCCTGCGATGTCGAAGATTTGCGAAATTAGCGGCAAGCGCCCCACGGTGGCCTACAGCATCATCACCCGTGGTAAGGCCAAGCGAGAAGGCGGGGTAGGCACCAAGATTACCGGCTACACCAAGCACTGGCAGGAGCCCAACATCCGCAAAGTGACCGTGAATGTGGCGGGACAGCCCATCACCTTCCGGGTAGCGGTGAGCCACGTACACAAGGTCTACGAGCTGGTTGAGCGCTCTAAGGGGATGAAGCTCGAGGGCCTCACCGCCAAGCAGATCAAAGCTCGGCTGTTGAGCCTGCTATAAGGAAAAAAGTCCTGAGGGACACAGCGTGCTGTGTCCTTTTTTATTTGGTTCAGAGCGGCCTCCCAGGTATGCTTATGAGCAAAGTACCTGCTGGGTGAGGCGGGAGTTTTCTGGCAACCGCGATACAATGAACTCATGCCGATCAAGCCCGGCTGGATCGCGCTGGCTCTGGTAACGCTACTGGCCCTCTGGCAGAGCGTTCAGCTATCCAGTGCTCGCAGGCAGGTGGCGGGTTTACAGGCCGAAATTGCCCGGCTCAAACAAGACCTGCAAAAAGGCCCGGAGGGCTTTACCCTGCCCTTGCCGGGGGCTTGTTTGCCCAGAACCGACAGCAACCTGCCCGGCGCCCCCCGCGAGTACCGCAAGGGCACTAACCCCGGCTTTGTTTTTACCGGCGATGACGCCTGTGTGCCGGTGCGCTTTGGGATGGGGGTGGTGGCAGCAGCCGGGGGTGAGGTGGTCAAGGCCGAGACCAACTACAAGGAGTTGACCCGCGCCGAGTTCGAGGCCCTGATTCGTGCGGTGGCTGGGGGTGCTAGCCCTGAGCAAATGGACAAACTGCGGGGGCGGGAGGTCTGGATTCGCCACGCGGAGGGCTTTACCACGGTATATGCCCATCTTTCAGGAATTGCCCCAGGGCTAAAAGTGGGCAGCAAGGTGTTGAAGGGTCAGTGGATTGGGCGGGTGGGCAACAGTGGTACTGAAGCGGCGCTGCGGGGCACGGGCGAGGGGGCCCGTCTATTGTTCGAACTTTGGGATGGCGAGCCTGACAAGGACAAATATTTTGGTCAGGGACTTACGGCCGAAGCGGTGCGGGCCCGGGCCAGGCTCGAGTTCGGCCTTCCCTGATGCGGTATTGTAGTGCCCATGCGCCAGGACTTTGCCGAAATCTGGAAGCTGTTGTGGGTGCGAATCGCGGTCTACGCGGTTCTTTTTTACCTGCTCATCCAGGCGCTGGGGGTGGTTTTGGGTGGAGCCCGGGCCGCTTTGGTCACGCTGGCTCTGGCGTTTGTGTTCGCCTACCTGACCTCTCCGCTGGTGCGGGCGCTGGAGCGCAGGGTGCCCCGCTTTGTGGCGGTACTGTTGATTTATTTGGGTTTGCTGCTGCTGATGGGGCTGGCTTCGTTTTTGATAGCCGATATGGTCAATGTGCTGGCCCGTTTTGCAACCGACCTGCCCCGCATTCTGACGCCCCTACTTGCCTGGATTGAGAACCTGCCCTCGAGGATCGGACAAATCGAAGTTCCACCTGCCCTCGAGGGTGCTTTTGCACAGGCCGCTCAGAACCTGCAAACCCTATTGCAAAGCTTCAACCAGACCCTTTTGCAGGGCCTGCGGGCGCTCTTAGCCCAGGGTGGCAACCTGGTGGGCTTTCTGGCCTCCCTGGTGGGGGGTGTACTCCAGCTTTTCGCCGCGCTGATTATCTCGATTTACCTGCTCTACGACCTCCCCCAGATCTCCAAAGCCCTGTTTCAGGCCATCCCCCTGCCGTATCAGCCCCTGGCTGCGGATATTCTGACCAAGCTCGACCGGGCTGTGGGGGGCTACCTGCGCGGGCAGATTCAGGTGGCCTTCTGGGTGGGCCTGCTGGTGGGGGTGGGGCTCTGGATTTTTGGCATCCCCCTGGCGGGTTCGCTGGGCCTCTTGGCGGGGGTGTTCAACCTCATTCCGTTTGCCGGGGTGATTATTTCCACCGTACCGGCCTTGCTCCTGGCCCTTACGGTTGGGTGGCCGCAGGTTCTGGCGGTGCTGGGGGTGGTGGTAGCGGCCAACCAGATAGAGGCCCACCTCCTGAGCCCACGCATTCTGGGTCAGGCCACCAGCCTGCATCCGGTCAGTGTGATTGGGGCTATTCTGGTGGGCTCGAGCCTCTACGGGCTGGTAGGAGCCCTGCTAGCCGTTCCGCTCCTGGCGTTCTTGAAAGTGATCTACACGGAGTTTTACCTGAATAGCCGGTTTTATCGGGAGGGCTGAGCATGCGCGAAACCCTGGCCTGGGCCTGGCAGAACCGTTGGCTGCGCTTGTTCGTTTATCTGGCGCTGGTGGGGCTGGTCTTGTGGCTGCTGGCCTGGCTGCTAAACGGCGCTCGAGCGGCCCTGGGTATTGTGATGGCGGCCTTTGTCTTTTCCTACATGGTGAGTCCGGTGGTGCGCTTTTTTGAGGCCCGCAGGCTGACCCGCGCCCTGGGTGTAGCGGCGGTTTTTGTGGGCATGCTTTTTGTGCTGGGCCTCTCCACGGTCATGCTGGCCAGCATGGTGGGGCAGTTGGCCCGCTTTGCAGCCCGACTACCGGCGCTTTTTCAACCGCTCTTGAGCTGGGCGCAGGGCCTGCCTGAGGCGCTGGGTCGGGTTGAGCTACCGCCTCTGCTGCGCGAGGCGCTGGCCCAGGCCACCCTCAACCTGCAAGACCTGCTACAGAGCTTCACCCAGGTGTTGCTACAGGCTTTGCAGGGCATATTTGCACAGGGGGGTAACGTCCTGGGCTTCCTGAGCGGCTTGCTGGGGGGCGCCTTTCAGCTTCTTACCGTCATCACCATTTCTATCTACCTCCTCTACGACCTGCCCCGCATTGGAGCAGCCCTGTTCCGGGCCGTACCCCAGCCCTACCAGCCCCTGGCCCAGGAGCTGGCCCACAAGGCCGACATGGCCTTTGGGGGATACGTGCGGGGCACCATTCTGGGCGCCCTGGCCAACGGCGCAATAGTGGGCCTGGCAATGTACCTTTCCTTTGGGATTTTTCAGGGTTTTGGTTCGTTTGTACTGACCCAGGCCATCTCGCTGGGTTTTTTGGCTTTCATCTTTAGCTTTGTGCCGGTGTTGGGGGTGATTATCTCGGCTATTCCGGCCCTGGTGCTGGCCTTGCCGCTGGGCTGGGTGGCTTTTTTGGTCGTCAGTGTGGCCCTCTGGCTTTGCAACCAGATTGCTGGGGTCATCTGGCCCATCATCATGGGTCGCACCACCAGCCTTCACCCGGTCACGGGCATTGCTGCGGTGCTGATTGGGGCCTCGCTCTTTGGGGTAGCCGGGGCGCTGCTGGCGGTGCCGCTGGTGGCATTCCTGAAGATTCTCTACACCGACTACTACCTGAAGAGCCGCTTTTACCAGGAGGGTTGAAAGACATACCGGTAAAAAGATTGTTTGCCAAAAAGAAAAGCCCCAGAGGCAACCGTACTCTTCATATACCCTCTTCGCCTGAAGACTTTGCATATCGCGGGAACGGTGAAGTAGGGGGCAGGGGTTTGGGGGTAGGGCAAGACGTTTGACAACCGCAACCTACCACCGACCACCCACTCCCACCCTGAGTGTCGTTGAAAGTTGGGTGTAGGGGCTAAAGTTGGTATCTGCATCAGTCCCAGTGTCCGCCTTCTTGAAGGGCCCTGGTAAACCAGGCTGGAATATCGTGCCCGAAGCGCCTTCCGGCAAAGTCTTTGGCGAACTCGCCGTAGTCGCCCGACTGGATAGCGGCCCTGGCCGCTTCCATCAGGCGGTGCAGGTAGCGCAGGTTATGCAGCGAGATCATGCGGGGGGCCAGCATCTCCTCGGCCCGCACCAGGTGCGAGAGGTAGGCCCGGCTGTAGTGAGTGCAGGCGTAGCAGTCGCAGCCTGGTTCAATGGGGCGGGCGTCGTCGAGGTGGCGGCTCAGCTTCAGGTTCAGCCGCCCTTCGGGCGCCAGGGCATAGCCAAAGCGCCCGGTGCGGGTGGGGTACACACAATCGAACATATCTACCCCCAGGGCCACCGAGGCCACCAGGTCTTCGGGGTGGCCCACCCCCATCAGGTAGCGGGGCTTTGCTTCGGGCAACAGCCGGGTGGAAAGCTCCACTGCCGGGTACATGCCTTCCTTGGGCTCGCCCACCGCCAGCCCGCCAATGGCAAAGCCAGGGGTATCGAATGCCACGGTGGCCTCGGCGCTGAGACGGCGTAGCTTCAGGTCAACCCCTCCCTGGGCAATGGCAAAAAGGGCCTGGTCGGGGCGGGTTTTGGCCTTCAGGGAGCGCTCGAGCCAGCGCAGGGTACGTTCGATGGAAGCCTTCAGATACTCCGGAGAGGCCGGGTAGGGGGGGCACTCGTCAAAGGCCATGATGATATCGGCCCCCAGGGCTTCCTGTACCTCAATGCTGTACTCCGGGGAAAGCTCAATCAGGTCGCCGTTCAGGTGGCTGCGGAAGGTCACGCCCTGTTCGCTGATTGTTCGCAGGTCGCCCAGGCTCATTACCTGAAAGCCGCCCGAGTCGGTGAGCCAGGGGCCGTCGTAGGCGGCGAACCGGTGCAGCCCGCCCAGCGCCCGCACCCGTTCGGGGCCGGGGCGTAGCAGCAGGTGGTAGGTATTGCCCAGAATAATCTGCGAACCGATTTCGTTTAGCTCCCGAGGCGAAATCCCCTTCACGCTGCCCTGGGTGCCTACCGGCATGAAGAGTGGGGTTTGCACCACGCCGTGGGGGGTGGTAAAGAGCCCAGTGCGGGCCCTGCCGGACTGGGCGGTAATGGAAAACTCGAACACCTGGGTATTTTCGGGGTTGCGGCGCTTTCGTGCAAGGCCGAATATAGACCGCTAGAAACTTGCTGCGGCAGGAATCATCACCAGTGTTCCGGCGAGTCCAAACCCTGCATTGCTTAGCCTTCAGCTTTGAGCTTTCGGCAGCCTAATTTGCGGTACACGTGCTGGGAGCCTGGCAACTGAAGGTGCGGGCATGCTCGATGCTGGGGCCGTTGTAGGCGGCCTCGAGGCCCTTCCCCAGCACCTTAAAGCCAGCCTCGACCTTGCTGCTGCCGTTGATGCCGCTTTTGAGCGTAGCCGCGCCGTTGTTGCCGGAGAGGGTCAGGTTGATGAAGGGTTTGGCCTCGAGGCTGGGCCCCGCAACACCATAAAACTTGATGTCCATCGCCAACCCAGCAAAGGCGTTGCCTGAACCCTGCACCGGTACCGCGTAGTTGAAGGTGGGGTTGAGGGCAAAGTTGGCGGTAAAGGTGTTGTTCCAGCCGCCGTTGGTGGTGCGGCTGCGGTTGTAGTCGAGCTGGAGGTTGGTGGTGAAGGTGGGGGCGATGCCCACCGTTACCGTCACCTTGCCGCTGGCGTTGCTGCTCACCCCGGCAATCAGCTTGGGCTGCAACACCACCACCACCGGCACGCTCCCCACCAAAAAGGCCCGTTTGATGTTCCAGGAGGCCAGTTCGCGGCTGACGTCGAACGCGCTGTAGCTGGCGTTGGCCTGGATGGTGGCGGTGATCTGGGCCTTAAGGGTGCCGCTCATCCCGGCCTTAAACACCTCGATGCTGCCGCTGCTGAACTTGAGGTTGAAGTTGGGCTTGAGGGTTTGTTCGATAAAGCCGTTCAGGGTGATGGAAGCGCCGGGCACTCCCTGAATATCGAACTTGACGTTGGTCAGGTTGATTTTCCCGGTGAAGTCCTGCACGCTCACCCCGTCCAGGGCCTGCACCATGTTGGCCTCGCCGATGGTCAGGTCGGTCTCGAGGGTCACCTCGCCCGAGGCAATGGCATCCTCGAGGGCAGCGTTCTCGGTTTTGAGGTAAACCTTACGTACTGCCTGGCTGGAAACCCCATTACTACCTACAAACTGTGTTGAGACCCCGGTTACTTTGCGTAATAGACCGTCGTTGCAGTTGCTGACCAGCAAATCTCCCGCATTTGCGCTAAATGCACTGTCGGTAACCACCACCTCGCTAGGCGCAACCTCGGTTTTGTCGGGGTCGAGTACCTTGAGTGTGCTGACCGGTGTAAGGCTCCCGGTCACGGTGCCCAGATCGGTTACGGGGTTGCACACCTGGGTCTGTGGGCCTGGAGGGGTACAGGCCGATAGCCCCAAAACCCCTACCAGTGCAATCGGTAGCCAGCGTATCACTGCACCGCCTCCATCCAGGTCTCGGCCACGTCGCGCACCGGGGCCTCGCTCAGGTAGGCCTGGGTGTGGCGGTTGAAATCCTCGTTGCTCAGTTTGCCCCGGAATAACTCGCGGTTGGTGGCCGGGATATTGCTGTACAGGAGCCTAAAGCGGGAGGGCCCCAAAGGCGGCACCACCAGGTAGGTGGCCTGGCCCTGGGCGTTGCGGTCGGTGGCCAGGGGGAAGGTGTGCCGTCCGGCGGGCAGTTGTACGTTGCGCTCGAGTACCACCGTAGTACCGTCGGAGTCCATCGTGACAAGCGTCACGTAGCCCGGCTGGCTCAGGGTAAAGCTGAAAAACACCCGTTCGCGCAGCTTGTACTGGCCCCCCTCGCCCCGGTCGGGCGCAAAGCCGCTAATGATGGGCTGCAAACCCCATTCCCGGCGCTGATTATCGCTAACTCCAAGCTGCGGGGCACAACCTGCCAGCAAGAGCAAGACCAACGGGATACCCAAAAATCTCATATCTCTCAAGTCTACCCCGGCTTTGCTGAGAGCATGCCAGAGGGCTGGATTAAGGTGGCCTTTAGGGAAGATACTTGGCAGTGTGGAGCGCTACTTGCTGGTCATGCTGGGCGGGGCCATTGGCGCGATGTTGCGCTATGGGCTGGGGGCCTGGGTGCAGGGCCTCAGTGGGCCGGGGTTTCCCTGGAGTACCTTTCTGATCAACCTAACCGGTAGCTTTCTTATCGGCATTGTGCTGCGCCTGAGCCTGGAAGGGGCCCTGAGCCCGGAGTGGCGGCTGTTTCTGGCGGTGGGGGTGCTGGGGGGTTACACCACCTTCTCCACCTTTAGCTGGGAAACCCTTACGCTGGTGCAACAGGGAGAGTGGTTCAAGGCTTTCTTGTACGTGGTGGGCAGTGTGGTGCTGGGGTTTGGAATGGTCTTTTTGGCCTACCGCTGGGCTGGGAGGTTGTTGTGAAGCTACAAGGGGAAGCCAAGCTGGTGCGGATTTTTCTGGGCGAGTCGGACAAGTGGCAGGGGCGGCCATTGTACGAGGCGATTGTCCTCGAGGCCAAAAAAGCGGGCCTGGCCGGAGCCACAGTCTTCAAAGGCTTCATGGGTTTTGGCGCTCACTCCCGCATCCACACCGCCAAAATTTTGCAACTCTCCGAAGACCTGCCCATCTGCATCGAGATTGTAGATGCCGAAGAGAAAATCCAGCAGTTTCTACCCACCCTGGACCAGATGGTGCGGGAGGGGCTTATCACCATGGAAAAAGTCGAGGTGATTCAGTACCGTTCGCGCTAAGGTTTTGTGCCCCCGCTTACCCGAGTGCCACGGCCCTGCGGCTATTCTTCGGGTATGTTTGGCAACTTCTTCAAGCCCAAAAACCTCGACACCCACCGTGTACCCCCCGGCCAGGTGCTCACCGAGAAATTCCCGGTACTGACCTACGGCCCCACCCCCACCGTACGCCCCGAGGAGGTGCGCTTTGAAATCAAGGGACAGGTGGAGGAGCCCAAAACCCTGAGCTGGGCAGACCTGATGGCCCTCCCGCAGTCCAACCTGACCGCCGATTTCCACTGTGTAACCCGCTGGAGCAAGCTGGACGTGCAGTGGAGCGGTATTCGCGTGCCGGACCTCATGCAGCAGGTCAAACTCAAACCCCAGGCCCGGGCGGTGCTGGTTCACTGCTACGGCGGCTACACCACCAACCTCACCCTGGAAGACTTTTTGCTCGAGCAAAACCTGCTGGCGCACACGCTTTTTGGCCAGCCTATCCCCCGCGACCACGGCGGCCCCCTGCGACTGGTGGTGCCCCACCTCTACGCCTGGAAAAGCGCCAAGTGGGTGCGGGCCCTCGAGTTTCTGGACAAAGAGGAACTCGGCTTCTGGGAGGTCAACGGCTACCACCGCCGGGGCGACCCCTGGAAAGAAGAGCGCTTTAGCGACTAGCCCGCCCCAAGCCAGGCCAAAGCCGCCCTGTTACAAGTTGCGTTGCGTGCAATAAGCCCAACAAAAATGCTTTCGCAAACGCACCTTTCGCCACGGTTAGTAAGCGGAAAATGCCCTTCCAAACGGCATAAAAGCGCTTCCAAAATTTGACCCATTATGTTTTGCGCAAAATGCTATACTATAGGTGTTGGAAGTTTCCAACGCGCTTCTTGACAGCAAGTTTTGGCGATGCTTATCGCAAAGCACCGCCACAAAAAATCCAAAAGTGCAACTTTGTAAGTATCCATCGCAACAAACCGCACTTTTTGGAGAGTTATCCACAGGCAACCTGTGGATAACTGGTAGTTCTCATAAATACCCCCCTCGAGAGCCCTTTACAGAACGGCACTTAACGGGGTATGCTGTCGCAAAAAAATAGCCCCGCAAGGGGATTGCAACCTGTAGAGCGTGGCGGGGGCAAAGCCCTGATCCCTGGATCCCGTCGCAAAAAAATAGCCCCGCAAGGGGATTGCAACCCCTCTTCAAATCCAATCCACTAAAAATCCTGTAGGAAAGGTCGCAAAAAAATAGCCCCGCAAGGGGATTGCAACGAACCCTCTAACAGCAGGAGCGCTACCCCGAACCCTTACAGTTGCAAACAAATAGCCCCGTAAGGGGATTGGTCCGAAGTTTGCCTGACAACGGGCTTTGTGGTGGCCCTTGCCGGGGTCTCGGAGAAAAGCCAAAGTCCATATAAAATGCCCGTGTGGAGTGGACAACCTGGCTCATCTTGCTGCTGGCCTATTTGTTCGGCGCGATTCCTGCGGGCGCCTGGGTGGCCCGTTACTACGGCGTGGATATTCAGAAGGTGGGCTCGGGGAATACCGGGGCTACCAACATTCTGCGCACCCTGGGGGCAGGCCCGGCAGTCTTGGTAGCTGCGTTCGACGTGTTCAAGGGGGGTATTGCGGTTTTGCTGGCCCGCTTGTTCGGCATCGAGGACTTTTTGCTGGGGGGGGTGGCCCTGGCTGCGGTGCTGGGCCACAACTACTCGGTGTTTTTGCGCTTTACGGGGGGTAAAGGGGTGGCGACCAGCTTTGGCACCCTGCTGTTCCTTGATCCCCTGGTAGCCGTGCTGGCCTTTCCGGTGGGCATACTGACCATGTGGCTCACCCGGTTTGTATCGGCGGGTAGCATGATTGGCGGTCTGACGGCGGTGGTGATTACCATCGCGCTGAGACGGCCGTATTGGGAAATCCTGACCGTGCTGGTGCTGGCGGGGCTAATTTTCTGGACTCACCGCGAAAACATCAAGCGCCTGCAAGCCGGCAACGAGCGTCGCCTGGGGGAAAAATCCTCCGCCGCGGGGGCGGGCGGGCAAACCTCCGTTACGCAGTGACTGTGCCTCACTACAAAATTTGAACCGAGGTTCCATCCTTTGCCCTCTAAACTGATACTGTGCAGGGGTTGCGACTGGGAGATAAGAAAAGAAGCGTCTACTTTTGGGGCCTGATATTGGCCATTCCGGTTTTTGTCTTAATTTGGGCGTTGCGTCCAGAGGAAGAGTTTATTCGCTGGTTGTATCCCGTGTTTATGCTGATGTGCGCTGTCTGGGCCTGGCGGTTATTCCGCAAGGCCAGCCTGAGCCGCATTGAACAGGAGACCATCGGGTTTACCGCGGCATTCTTTACCACCAAGCTGGGCTACTCCCTGTTCTGGGGTGACCTGCGGGAGAACTGGGTCGAGATTGAGAGTACCTACTGGGTCATGGCCTTTGTGATGATCCTGCTCTACATTGTTCTGGACGCCCGCAGGGGACTCATCTACAGCCTGGCCCTGGTGGGGGTAACGCTCAGCCTGGGGTTGTTGCGCCTGGGGGGGGAGGTGGCGCTGGGGCAGCACCGGGAGGAGTTTTTAGCCTTTGTGCGCAGCGAGATGCGCTTGTTTGCCATGGCCGGGCTGCTCTATGCCCTGGCCATCGTGAAGGATCAGCTGGCCGATGCCCACCGGCAGGTGTTGCAGATGCACACCCTGGCCCGCACCGACCCCCTGACCGGGCTGCCCAACCGCCTGGCCCTGAGCGAGTACCTGGAAGGGGAAGCAAACCGGGCGCACGGGCTCTATGTGGTGCTACTAGACCTCGATCACTTCAAGCAAATCAACGACCGCTACGGTCACGCAGTGGGGGACGAGGTGCTCAAGGAGGTGGGCCGACGCCTGCGCTCTTCTTTGCGGAAAGACGACATGCTGGGGCGCTGGGGCGGCGAGGAGTTCATGATTGTGATGCGCGGTGAAAACCAGCACGATGTGCTGGCTGCGGTGGAGCGGCTGCGCGAGGACATTGCCTTCTGGCCTTTCGAGCAGGTGGGGGCTGTCTCGGCCAGCTTTGGGGTGGCCGAGGGGCATATGGGCGATAGCATTCACAACCTGCTCGAGCGGGCCGACAAGGCCCTGTACCAGGCCAAGCACCTCGGGCGCAACCGGGTGGAGCTCAGCCCGGCATAGGGGCTACCTCGAGGCCACCTCTTCGGCTGGAGCCGGGGGTTGGGGCCCGACCTGATAGACCGCCCGCCAGGGGCGGAAGTTGGAGTTGAGCACATCCACCGCCACCTGGCCATCGGGGCGGGTAATGGTACGGGTGATGCGGGTACGGTAGCCGTCCACCGCCCAGTCTACCTGCTTGACCTGGCCAGGTCGCAGGCTATTGTCCACGATGTACTGCGGGGGTGGATGCGGGGTGCGGGAGAGGATGGTGGGCTTGGAAACCGAAACCTGCCGTCCGTCGGGAATGCCATAGAGCCGCACCGTGAGGGTGGAGCGGGTGAAGGCGGTGCGTACCACGATGGGGCCTGGGGTGTCGTTGGCGGCCCGCAGGTTGAGGTAGGGCTGGTACACCGCGGCGTCGTAGCCCACGATGGGGTCGTACCAGCGCACCCGGTAGGCGTGCTGGTGGCGCTCGAGGATGGGCAGCCCGGCCTGGTACAGGGCCCGGAAGGCGGTGGTGGAGACCTGGCAGACCCCGCCCCCCACGCCCTTGATGGTGCGCCCCCCGGAGATGACCAGGGCCTCCATGAAACCGTTCTCGGGGCTGATGTTGCCGATGGCGTTGTTGAAGTTAAAGACCCCGCCTGCGGGCACGATGTAGCCATCCAGATTGCGGGCGGCGGCGTGGACGTTGGCAATGCGCTCGTTGCTCGAGCCGCCGTAATAGGTGGTGGCTTCGGCCAGCAACTGAAGGTTTTGGGCCTGGGGGAGGTCGGCAGCCCGCACCTGGGCTGTTTTGGGTACTACGGTGAGCCTGACCTCGCTCAGATCGGGGCGCAGCAGGGCCAGTTCCAGTTGCTTGCGGGTTTCGGGCTGGTTCATCTTCCAGCCCTCCACCTCCGGGCGCACCACCAGTTGCCCCTCGGGGTTCAGCACATACCGCGCATCCACCGGCAGCCGGTCGTGGCGGGCCATCTGGGTCAGGATTTTGTTCAGGGCCGTGGGGTTAACCCGCACGTCTTCCTGCACGTTCAGGAGCGTGGCCACCTCGCTAACCTTCAGGGTGCGGCGGTGAACCTGTCCCCCGCCGGCCAGCCTGGGTTCGGCGTAAACCAGGGTGAGGGGCCGCAGGAGCTCGTTGGCCCGCTGGGCTACCGGTTCCAGCATGGCCGCCGTAAGGCGGGGGGTGAGGGTTTTGGGGAAAAACTCGAGCACGGTCTGCTCGGGGTGCTGCACATAGGTTTCAATGGCGCTCTGAATATCCAGCTTCAGCCCGGCTTTTTCGGGGGTCACCCGGTACTGCCCGTTTTGGAACACCACCTGGGCGTTTTTGGGGGGGTACTCGAGGGACTGGGCAATGGCTTGCAGCCGTTTTTCCAGGGCGGCAGCGTCCACGCTGGGTACAAGAGGTATCTTGACCTGCCCCAACAAAGCCGCTGTGCGCTCGGCAAAGCGGGTGCGACCCACGGCAAAGGCCCGCTCAGCGGTGGCGCGGGCGTCGGGCTTCCAGCCGAGCTCGGCAGCGGAGACCTCGAGGGTCTTCTCGCCTGCCTTGAGGGTGAGGCGAGGCGGGGTGATGCTCTGGGTGGCAGCGGCAATTTTGGCGGCAGCCTCGTCCAGGGTCAGGCCGCCTACTGCGACCCCCGCAGCCTCCACGCCCGCAAACACCCGCTGGTGGTGGTAGCGCTCGAATACCGCCCAGCCCAGTACCAATCCGGTGAAAATGCCCAAACCAATCAGCAATCCCCGTCTCATTCGGTTCTGAGTATAGCCTGGAGATGTGGGCAGGATATGAAGGCAATGACCCAATCAGCGTCTCATGTCGCAGGTCTCAGGTCGCGAGTCCAGTACCATGAACGAGAAAGCAGGGAACAGGGGTCAGGGGATAGGGGACAGGCTTTTCAAAACCGCAACCTAATACCAACTCTGCGCGTGAGCGGCGCTAAACGCGCCCCTCACTTGCCGCGCCAGGGGGCGCGTCCGAGGGATTTGTATATCGCTTTTGGGTCACCTCTGAGCAGATTTGGTATAACTCCTGCCGGACCTGCTGCTTGAGCGTTGGGGACGATCCCCTATCGGGACAGAGCCCTGACGGGCCTGTTCACCCAGGGGGCGGGCGGGATAGGATGCCCCCATGCTGCTCTTTGGACGTGTAGACACCATGACCGAGATTGGGCAGGCTGAGGCGGTGTATCTGGAGGGCGAGCGCATTGCCGATGTGGGCCGCCTGGAAGACCTGAGTGTGCGTTATCCTGGGGCTAAAAAGCAGGCTTTTGAGCAGATTACCCCCGGCCTGCACGAAGCCCATGCCCATCCGCAGATGTGGGGCCTGCAACTGGAGAGCCTGGATCTCGAGGGCCTGACCGAACCCCAGGCCGTGGCGCAAAAGGTGGCCGAGAAGGCTCGCAGCCTGCCCCCCGGCGCCTGGATTCGCGGCGGGGGCTATCTGTTTCGGGCCTACCCCACCGGCGAACTGCTGGATGCTGCCGCCCCCCATCACCCGGTGTTTTTGCAGAGCCGCGACCGGCACTCGGCCTGGGCCAATGGCCTGGCCCTGGAGCGGGCGGGCATAACCCCAGAAACCCCCGACCCTCCCGGGGGAGCCCTGGTGCGGGATGCGCAGGGCAGGCCCACCGGGTATCTGCTCGAGAACGCCCAGGAACTCGTCAACCGGGTGCTGCCCCAGCCCGGCCTGGCCGAACTCGAGCGCGGTCTGCAAGACCTGGCCCGCCGGGGCTACACCGCCGTTCATCACATGGGCTGGTGCCACTACCGCCTGGCCGAACAACTCGCCGCCTCGGGGCGGCTGCCGGTGCGGCTATGGTGGGCGCTGGACCGCGACCACTGGCGCGAAACCCGGCCCGGCTGGCGGGGCGACCGGCTGGAGGTGGCGGCGGTCAAGTTCTTTGCCGATGGGGCCCTGGGCAGCCGCACCGCCTGGATGATCGAGCCCTATCCGGATGGTACGCACGGCATCGTTCTCGACCCCTTGGAACTCATCGAAAGCGAGGGGCAGGCGGCCTTGCAGGCAGGGTTTGGCCTGGTGGTGCATGCCATTGGCACACGGGCGGTACAGGGGGTGCTGGAGGTCTTTCACCGCCTGAGGCCCCAGGCCCGCCGTATTTTCCGCCTCGAGCACGTCCAGCACGTGCGCGATGCCGAGCTACCGCTTTTTTCCGGGCTGAACCTGGCCCTCTCGATGCAGCCCATGCACCTGTTGGGCGACGCCGAGCTGGTGCGACACCACCTGCGGGGTTTCGAGCTCGAGGCCTTCCGCTTGCGCGACCTGTGGAATACCGGCCTGCCGCTGGCCTTCGGCTCGGATGCGCCGGTGATGCGGCCCCACTTTGAACTGAACCTCGAGGCCGCTACCGCCCATCCCTTGAACCCGGCCCAGAACCTGACCCCCGCCGAGGTGCTGTGGGCCCACACCCGGGGAGCTGCCCTGGCGGCAGGCTGGCCCGAACATGGCCAGATTCGCCCCGGCGCGCCCGCCGACCTGACCCTGTGGGACCAGGGTCGTCCGGTGGGGCGGGTGTTGGGGGGGGCGCTCGAGGTGTTTGCATGAAACATGTGCTGGGTATTGACGGTGGCGCCAGCAGCAGCAAGTGGGCCGTGCTGGATGCAACAGGTACGCTAGTAGCCCAGGGGCGCGCGGCACCCATTGTTGGGCATCTGTTCAACGAGGAGATGCGAGCGCAGGTATGGGCCGCGCTGGACACGCTGCTATCGGAGACCAAACCCTACGCGCTCGAGGCCGTGGTAGCGGGCATTACCGGCCTGGATGCGGGTACGAAAGAAGCCCGGCAGATAGCGGCTCATATCGGGCAAGCCCTGGGCCTCTCGGAAAAGCGCGTGGCGGTGTTCAACGACATGGATCTGGTCTACCGGGCCCACTTCGCCCCCGGCGAGGGGGTGGTGGTCTATGCCGGAACCGGTTCGGTGGCCTACAGCATTGCTCCGGATGGCACCGTCTACCGGGCAGGGGGGCACGGCTATCTGATTGGCGACGAAGGGGCCGGTTTTTGGATTGGCAAGACCGCCCTGCGCCACCTGATGCGCTGGCACGATGCGGGACTGGACACGGCTTCGTATCCGCTGGCCCGGCATCTGTATGCCGTGCTGGAGGGCCGCGACTGGCCGCGCATCCGCGAGTATGTGTATGGCGGGGGGCGGCAGGCCGTGGCAGCACTGGCCCCGGCAGTGGGCCGGGCCGCCGAGGAAGGCGACGAAACCGCTATCCAGGTACTGCTCCAGGCCGGGCGCGAGCTGGCCGACCTGGCTCTGACCCTGCGGCGCCGCCTGGGGCCGAGGCCGGTGGTGTTGTGCGGGGGGGCCTTGCAGGTGAGCCCCCTGATTGAGCAGGGGGCC
The DNA here is from genome assembly GCF_017497985.1 of Meiothermus sp. CFH 77666. Taxonomy (NCBI): domain Bacteria; kingdom Thermotogati; phylum Deinococcota; class Deinococci; order Thermales; family Thermaceae; genus Meiothermus; species Meiothermus sp. CFH 77666. The sequence goes on along the minus strand of NZ_JAGDFV010000007.1, from coordinate 77,331 downwards.
CGGGAACTGATTGAGCTTTCGGTTCAATACGCCTCGAGCGCCGAGGCAGCGGCCCGTATGGCCCTGGAAATGCTGAAACAGACGGGCTAAACGGAGCTTGCAGCCCTATTCGGATGGCGAAAAGCCATAAGCTTGATTCCAACTTGATACGGAGCCGTATGAATAAACCCCTCCTGGCCACCGAACAAATCAGCGAAGCCCACCGCGACCTCGAGACCCGCTCTACCCCCCAGATCGTGCAGGCCCTGGTAGACGATCAGTTGCATGCGGTAGAAGCCGTGCAGCGGGCTGCCCCCCAGATTGTCCGGGCCGTCGAACGGGCTGCCGAACGGATGCTCCTGGGGGGGCGCTTGATTTATGTGGGGGCCGGAACCAGCGGACGCCTGGGGCAGCTCGATGCCTCCGAACTCCCGCCCACCTTTTCCTGGCCGCCGGAGCGGGCTTTGGCCTGTATTGCCGGAGGCCCGGAGGCCCTCTGGCGAGCGGTGGAGGGCGCCGAAGACGACTTTGAGGCCGGAAGGCGAGACGTGCTGGCCCTGCAACCCACCTCAAGCGACGTGATTCTCGGCATTGCTGCCTCGGGCACCACGCCTTATCCGCTGGGGGCTTTTGCCGCCGCCAGGGAGGTGGGGGCCCTCACCATTGGCATTGCCAACAACCCCGATACCCCCATTTTGCTGCAAAGCGAGGTGGGCATTGTGCTGGATACCGGCCCCGAGGTGATTTCCGGCTCCACCCGGCTCAAAGCCGGCACAGCTCAGAAGATTGCCCTCAACACCTTTTCCAGCGCCCTGATGGTGCGCCTGGGCAAGGTGTACGGCAACCTGATGGTGGACGTGCAGGCCACCAACGCCAAGCTGATAGCGCGGGCGGTGCGGCTCACGGTAGCGGCCACCGGGGCCACCGAGGCAGAAGCCAGGGGGGCCCTCGAGCGCTGCGGTTACCGCGTCAAGACCGCCATCGTGATGCTGAAGAAAAACCTGGACGCAGCCGCGGCCGAGGCACTGCTGGACAAGGTAGAGGGGAATGTGCGGCGGGCGCTGGGGGGCTGAACGCGAACATTTATCGGACTACTACCCAGGCTTGGTTAATCATGTCCTTCAAACGTGACCGATTATCCAGGTGGCCGCTGCTGTGTCCAAGACAAAGACCTAAAGACCTTTTAGAGCCGCCTAGCTCCAAATACAAACTTGGGGCGGGCCTTGCCCACCCCAAGTTCATCGGACATGCGCTCTCTAACGTGTTACCGGGACGTTGCGAACGACAATCTGTTTGTTCTTGCCATTGACATAAAGATCCAGGCGAAGCCGCGCCACACGATCACTCCCACTATCCCACCTGTAAACAGCATTTCCTCTCACCGTGAGTCCCGCAATTAGAGTGTAGTCGCAGCCATCTCTGTTTCCGAGAGTGACTGAACCACAAGTTGAAGTAGAGTAAATATTTCCATTCATGTCTACGACATCAAGCGCACTAACGAATAATTTAGAATCACGGTTTTCTGGGGCAACGACCTCGAACGCACATCTGATTCTCTGATTTTGGCTATCAGCCGTGCAGGACAAAAATCTCAGCTTGACGTCCTCGAAAACTTCCTCGTGGAGAACACCGGGGTCGTTCGCAGCTGCAGATGGCGCAGGGGCGCTGGGCTGGGCGGCGACGGGGTTGTTGGCGATGGGCAGGCCGCGGAACTCATAGCCGGCCATGCTGAGGTAGGGCACAAAAGCTACGCTCTCGGGTACATTTGGGAACACCAGCCTGATGTTGCTGGTCTGACCCCGACCAAGGTCGAAGGTGATGCTGTTGGCACCCGGACGGCCACCCTCCACAACGGCATAGCCCTGATAGCGGAACCCGGTAGGCGCTACGAGGTAGTGCTCCAGCAGTGGTAGGGTTAGGCTAAGGTTGCTTTGAGCCAGGCTCCGTACGGTTACGGCACATACAACCTGTTTTTGAGTATCACGTGTGCAACCTGGTATGCGCAATGCCCAGTTACCGTTTTGAGCGGTGGCTTCAAACACCGGACCCACAGGTTCGGCCACACGGGGAGGTGTCTGGGCCAGTCCAGGCACACATGAAGTCAGGAAAATCGCAGTCGAAAATAGCGTAAGCCAATGAGTCATGATTCGCCTCATATTCTTCTCCCAATGGCCTTCTGGGCCGGTTTTATAATATCCACATCTAACAACTCTCAAGAAAAGCTATAAACAAAAAAGTTGTTACGTGTACTATGTATAAAATGTGATTGAACGAGGCGTTATTGCATTTTGCCATTTGGGTGCAACAGGCTCAGGTTTGCTTGCGTTGAGAGGTACTACTTGGCGGCTGCGCTCAGGCAAAAAGTCGCCTGGTCGCCGTAATAGGCAACCACCGTAAATCTAAGTTGAGGATTATCTATTTATTCAACAAAAAACCCTCCAGCGCCCGCCCTGCATTGCGAACGTGGGTTCGCATGGCGGCTTCTGCGGCGTCGGGGTTCTTGTTCCGCACCGCCTGCAGAATGGCCTCGTGCTCGGCGCGGGAGAGCGGCAGGCGGCCCGGGATGGCAGCGGAGCTGTTGATCAGCATGCGAATCTGGCCGTCTATGGTCTCGGCGGTGGCCAGCAGGCGCTTGCTGCCGGAGGCCTCCCAGAAGGTGCGGTGGAATTCCAGATCCAGGTCGCCATAGGTGTCTATGTCGCCTTTTTCGGCAGCCTCGCACTGCTTGGTGAACAGTCGTTCAAGCCGACGCTCGAGGGTTTTGCCGTTCTTTTCCACCGCCAGCCGGGCCGCCAGCCCCTCCAGCACCTCGCGCAGGCTGTAAATTTCGCGTACGTCTTCCAGGCTGGGCTCCAGGACAAAGTAGCCCCGGTGGGGCACGGCCACCACCAGCCCCTCCCGCTCCAGGGCGCTCAGGGCCTCCTTGACCGGGGTGGGGGAGAGCCCCAGGTCTTCGGCCAGCACCCGCACCACCAACTTTTGCCCTGGCGGGATTTTGCGGGCCAGGATAGCCTCCCGGAGGGCTTTATAGGCTTCGCGGTTGAGGGTGGTTCGCGCCAGCGCCATATTTACTTTAGCTTAGCACATTGACCATAAAAGATTTTAGATATAAAATCCCACCAAAGCAAAGGAGGGTTTGTGGCACATAGAGCCTTAGCGCACAAGAGCACCGATGATGTGGCAATCGCCGTCGCCGACCTGAAGGCCGGTGAGGAGCTAACCATCCATAGCCTGGAAGGCGGCAAGCCGCACAAGGTCAAGCTGCTGGAGGATGTTCCCCTGGGGCACAAAGTGGCCCTCAAAGATTTGCCCAAGGGCCATGTGGTCATCGAGTACGGCGAGAAAGTGGGCCAGATGACCCAGGCCGTGGCCAGGGGAGGTTACGTGCACGTGCACAACATTCGCACGCTGCGCTGGAACTACGGCGAGAAAGCCAAAAGCGCAAAGCCCAAGGCCTCGAGCCGGGCAAAAGGGGGCCGCTAATGGCCAGAAAAAGCCCTTCTAAAGCCATGCAGCTCACCGGCTACCGCCGTCCCAACGGCGCAGTGGGGGTACGCAACCATGTGCTCATCCTGCCGGTAGACGACCTTTCTAACGCAGCCGCCGAGGGGGTGGCCCGGCTGATCAACGGCACTACCGCCCTGCCGCACCCCTACGGGCGCTTGCAGTTTGGTGAAGACCTCGAGCTGACCTTCCGCACCCTTTCGGGCCACGGGGCCAACGCCAACGTGCACGGGGTGGTGGTGATCGGCATCGAGCCCAAATGGACCGACCGGGTAGCCTCGGCCATTGCCAAAACCGGCAAGCCCGTCGAGACCTTCTCCATCGAACGCCACGGCGACCTCAACGTGATTAACGCTGCCAGCCGGGTGGCCTACCAGATGGTGCAGGATGCCTCCGAGCTGCGGCGTGAACCCATCGAGGTTTCCGAACTGGTGCTCTCCATCAAGTGTGGCGAGTCCGACCCCACCCTGGGGCTGGCGGGCAACAAGGCCCAGGGCCGGGCGGTAGACCGACTGGTGGATATGGGGGCCTCGGTCATCTTTGGCGAGACCTCCGAGCTTACCGGCGGGGAGCATCTGATTGCCAACCGTTGCGCCACCCCTGCCCTGAAGCGCAAGTTTATGCAGATCTACAACGACTACATCGCCATGATTGAGGCCCAGGGGGTAGACCTGCTGGGCTCCCAGCCCACCGAGGGCAATATTCGCGGGGGCCTTTCCACCATTGAAGAAAAAGCCCTGGGCAACATCCAGAAAACCGGCACCCGCCCGGTTAACGCCGTACTGAACTACGCCGAGCCGGTGAAGCCCGGTCTGGGGCTGGTCTTCATGAACAGCTCCTCGGCGGGGGCTGAACAGGTCACGCTCTGCGCGGCGGGGGGCAGCGTGCTGCACTTCTTCACCACCGGCCAGGGCAACATTGTGGGGCATCCCCTGATCCCGGTTATCAAGGTCTCGCCCAACCCCATCACCTGTTCCACCATGAGCGAACACATCGACGTAAAGCTGCCCGACCTGCTGGTGGGTGACATCAGTCTGGATCAGGCTGCCGACCGCATCCTGGACGTGTTCGCCCGCACCGTCAACGGACGCCTGACCGCTGCTGAGTTGCTGCGGCACAGCGAATTCGTGATTACAAAGCTGTACCCAAGCGCCTAGCGGATAGCCGACAATCTTTTTTTCGCTATTCAGCTATGAGCCATACGCTATGATCATCGTTTGCGAGTTCATCACATCCAGCGGCCTGGAACGTCTCCAGCAGGGGGGCCTCGAGGTCTTCTACGACCCCAACCTCTGGAAGGACCGCGAGGCCCTCAAGGCCAGGCTGGCGAACGCAACCGCCCTGGTGGTGCGCAACCAGACCCTTGTGAACGCCGACCTGCTGGCCGCCGCGCCGAACCTCAAGGTGGTGGGGCGGCTGGGGGTGGGCCTGGATAACATCGTGCAGCCCGACCTTAAGGCCCGGGGGGTGCAGCTTTACTTTGCCCGGGGCATCAACGCCAACGCCGTGGCCGAGTACGTACTGGCGGCCATGTTGCATATGGCCCGCAACATCGCGGGGGGGGCTGCCCATGTGGCCGGGGGCGGCTGGAACCGCGCCGCCTTTGGGGGCTTCGAGCTAGCGGGCAAGACCCTGGGGCTGGTGGGCCTGGGCGAGGTGGGTTTGCGCGTGGCCCGGCGGGCCCGGGCCTTCGGTATGAAGGTAGTGGCCGCCGACCCCATGCGCCTGCCCTGGGAGAGCGCGGTGGAAGACCTGGAGATTCGTCTGGTCTCCACAACAGAGGTGTTGCGCTCGGCTCATTTCCTCTCGCTGCATGCGCCCCTGACGCCCGAGACCCGAGCGCTGATCCGGGCCGAAACCCTGGCCTGGATGCCCAAAGGCAGCTATCTGATCAACACCGCGCGGGGCGAACTGGTCAACCAGGCCGACCTGGTGGCCGCCCTGCGCTCGGGGCACCTGGCCGGAGCAGTGCTGGACGTGGTAGACCCCGAGCCCCTGCCGGCGGAGCACGTGCTGCGGGGTGTGGATAACCTGTGGATAACCCCCCATGTGGCCGGCTTAACCGCCGAGGCCCAGGAAGCGGTGGGACTGCGGGTGGCCGAGGGCGTGTTGAATCTTTTGGGGGTGGCATGAAGGTTCCTTATGCCGAGCTAAGGCGGGCGGTCTCGAGCCACTTCCACCACCTGGGGTTGGCCCTTGACCATGCCGACGAGCTGGCCGAGGTGATCCTCGAGGCCGAACTCGAGGGCAACGTGGGGCATGGGCTGACTCGAATTGCCCAGTACACCGCCCAGCTCCAGGCCGGTGGGATCAATCCAAAGCCACAGATGCGCCTGGAGCGCACCAGGCCCGCGGTGGCGGTGCTGCACGCCGATGACGCGCCGGGGCCGGTGGCCGGGTTGTTTGCGGTGCGGGCACTGGCCCCGATGGTAAAGGAGCAGGGGAGTGCAACCCTGGCGGTGCGCGGTGCGGGGCATTCGGGTGTCTTGTCGGCTTACGTGGGCCGGCTGGCCCAGCAGGGGCTGGTGGCCCTGGCCTTTGCCAACACCCCACCCGCCATTGCGCCGGGGCCGGTGCTCGGCACCAATCCAATCGCCCTGGGTGCGCCTGCCTACCCGCAGCCCGTCATCATAGACACCTCTATCTCGGTGGTGGCCCGGGGCAAGATTATCGCTGCTTCCAAGAAAGGCGAGGCTATTCCGGAGGGCTGGGCGCTCGACAAAGAAGGCCGCCCCACCACCGATGCCAAAGCCGCCCTGGAAGGCTCCTTGATTCCCATAGGAGACGGGAAGGGATATGCCCTGGCGGTGCTGGTGGAAATCCTGGCCGGGGCGCTGGCGGGGGATGTGCTCTCGCCCGAGCTGCCCCTGCCCTGGATGCCCCCCGAGCAGGCCGCCAAGCCAGGGCTTTTGTTGCTGGCGCTCGAGCCCGGTGCATTTGGCGCGGGTTATGCGGCGCGGGTGGCCCAACTGATTAAGGCTCTTGAAGCGGTCGGAGGCCGGATTCCCGGCGCTCGGCGAGCCGCTTTGCGAGAGAAAGCTATGCAAGAAGGAGTGGAAGTCAACGAAACGCTGCTGGCCGAACTCGGTAAACTAGGTTTGCGTCTACAAGGAGGAGGAAACCCATGAAGAAGCTCTTTTGGCTACTGGTCGCTGTGTTGCTGGCATCTACTGCGCTGGCGCAGCAAACCCGCTTGCGGGTGTTTGTGGGGGGGCAGCAACGCCCCGATGTGATGCGGAAAATTTTCGACCTCTATCAGTCGCGCAACCCCGGCATACGGGTAGATGTGGAGGTAGGGGGCGCTACCTCCGACCAGCAGCAGCAGTACCTGACCACCGTGCTGGCCTCGCGCGACCCCAGCATCGACGTCATTCTGATTGACGTGATCCGGCCCGCCCAGTACCTGGCTAGCCGCTGGGCCGACACCATCGACAAGTACCTGCCGGCGGCCTCGAGGCAGGCCCTCCTGCGCCAGTACCTGCCGGCTTACTCGCAGGCCAACGTGATCAACGGCCAGCTGGTAGCCCTGCCGGGCTTCGCGGATGCCATGTTCCTCTACTACCGGGCCGACCTGCTGGAGAAGTACGGCTTCAAACCCCCCACCACCTGGGACGAGGCCATCCAGCAGGCCCAGACCATTTTGCAGCGCGAGGGTAACCCCAATTTGAACGGCATTGGTTTCATTGGCGCGCCAGCCGAGGGCGCAGTTTGTACCTTCCTGCTGCCTGTATGGGCTGCTGGGGGCGATGTCACCAACGCCCAGGGCCAGTTTAGCCTCACCGTCGAGCAGGCCCAACGCGCCTTGCAGTTCTGGGTCAGTCTGATGGATCAGAAGGTCTCGCCGCCCAACATGGCCGAAAAACCCCAGGACACCATCCGCAGCGAGATGCAGGCCGGACGCTGGGTGTTTGGCACCATGTTTGCCTACGCCTGGAACAGATTCCAGAACGATGCCGACAGCCAGGTCAAGGGCAAGATTGGCGTGGTGCCCCTGCCCGCCTTTGCCGGGGGCCGTCAGGCCAGTTGCCTGGGGGGCTGGCAGTGGACGGTTTCGGACTTCAGCCGGAACAAGGCCCAGGCCCACCGCCTGGTGCGTTTCCTCTCGAGCCCCGAGGTCTCCAAGATTCTGGCCATTGAAGCCTCCAACCTGCCGGTCTTCCCAGCACTTTACCGCGACCCCGATATTTTGCGTGTCAACCCCTGGTTTGGTCAGGCCCTACCGGTGGTACAGGCCGCCAGGGCCCGTCCGCAGCACCCGCGCTACGCCGAGATTTCCGAGGCCATCCGTGTAACCACCAACCAGGTGCTGGCCCGGCAAAAAACCCCAGAGCAGGGCGCCCGCGAGATTGTGACCCGCTTGCAAGCCATCTACGGCGGTAGGTAAGGGTTTTGCCCAGCTTCCCACGGGAAGCCACCTTTTGCGGCTCAGGCCCTTTGTGTTGGCTTCCCGTGGACTTTTCCAAACCCAAAAACCAAGGATGTGACTTATGACCCAGCCCCAGTCCAGAATCCGCCGTAGCTTTGGCGACCTGAGCGAGCGCGCCCTGGCCTTTTGGTTGCTGGTTCCGGCAGCCCTGCTTCTGGGCCTGGTGGCGCTGTATCCGGTGGGGCGGCTTTTGTATACCAGTCTTTTTCGCCGTCGCCTGACCGACGAGACCGGCAACAGTCCGGTTTTTGTGGGCTTCCAGAACTTCGTGCAGGCCTTTGCGGATGAGCGTTTCTGGACGGCCCTCTGGAATACCCTGCTGATTGTGCTGGTCACGGTGCCCGGAGCGCTGGTGGTGGGGCTTTTGCTGGCCTTGCTGGCCAACCTGCCCTTTCGCGTCAAATGGCCGGTGCGCCTGGGTTTGCTCCTGCCCTGGGCGCTGCCACTGGTGTTCGCAGGGCTCATTTTCAGGTGGTTTTTTGATAGCCAGTATGGCGTCGTTAACGATGTGATTGTGCGCCTGGGCGGCGAGCGTTTGCTCTGGGTGACCACGCCGGAGCTATTGTTCTGGGCCATCTGCATAAGCATCATCTGGAAAAGCAGTTCCTTTGTGGCGCTTATTCTGCTGGCGGGCTTGCAGGTGATCCCCAAGGAACTCTACGAGTCGGCGGCGGTGGACGGCGCCAACCGTTGGCAGAGCTTCTGGCGCATCACCCTGCCGCTCTTGCTACCGGCCATCCTGGTAGCGGCCATCTTCCGCACCATCACCGCTTTTCAGACCTTCGATATCCCCTTTGCCATGCAAAACGGCGGTAGCTCGTTCGAGACCCTGGCCATGTACGTGCGTACTATGAGCATCGAAAACCTGAACTTTGGCTATGGTTCGGCTTTAGCGGTGCTGATGTTTTTGATCAGCTTTGCGGTCACACTGGTTTATCTGCGCTATGTGAGGGGGGCCGATGACTAGCCAACTGCCTGAGGCTAAAAGCTCCGAGCGAGCAGATCGGTATTTGGTTTTGGGCATCTCGCCTGCTGGAGGGCTGTATGAAATGGGATAATCCTCGGATATGGCTCTGGGTGGCGGCGGGCATTGTGGTGATCAACGGCTTCTTCCCGGCGGTGTGGATTCTGCTCACCTCCTTCAAAACCGAGGGCGAGTTGACCCGTATCCCCATCACCTGGCTGCCGGAAAACCCGACTTTACAGAACTACGTGCAGGCCTTTACCAACGCGCCCATCATGCGCTACTTCCTGAACAGCCTGATTGTGGCGGGGGGAGCTACGCTGTTGTGCGTGTTGGTATCGGCGCTGGCGGCCTATGCCCTGGCGCGGTTGCGGATTCCCAACAAGACCCTGATTTTTTCCCTGCTGGTGGGGGTCTCGATGTTCCCTACGGTCACCTTGCTGCTGCCTTTGTTCGAGATGGTGCTGGCCCTGGGGCTGCGCAACAACTACATCGCCCTGATTCTGCCCCATGCGGCCCTCTCGATTCCGGTGGCTACGCTGGTGCTGGTGAGCTTTTTTCAGGGCATTCCCAAGGATCTGGAATCTGCGGCCATGGTGGACGGCTGCTCCCGCCTGGGGGCGCTGTGGCGCATTGTGGTGCCGCTATCGGCACCGGGGGTGTTTACTGCCAGCATTCTGGCCTTCGTGAACAGTTGGGACGAGTTTCTGCTGGCCCTGACCCTGATGCCCTCGCAGGCCATGCGTACCCTGCCGGTGGGCATTCAGTTTTTGCAGGGCGAGTACAGCTTTCCCTGGCCGCTCATCTCGGCGGCGCTGGTGATTGCCCTGGTGCCGGTGGCGCTGGTGATTGCCATCTTCCAGGAGCGGGTGGTGGGCGGTTTGACGCAGGGAGGGGTGAAGGGATAAGGGTCTATAGCCAATAGCCCATAGCTAATAGCCTATAGCCATCAGCTATCAGCTATCAGCTGTCAGCTATCAGCCAATACGTTATCGGCTATGCGCCATCTGCTTATGCTACGAATCGGTTTAGTTCCCATCGTGCGGCCCCTTTTTCGGGGGTCGCGGTTTGGCCTCGAGCACACCTCCAAAGAAGCCCTGGAAGCCCTGGGCCGCGAGCTGGGCTTTGAACTGGCTTATGTGTCGGAGCCGGTGGCCGAGGCTGCCCAGGCCGAGGCGGCGGCCCGTGCGGCGCAGGCTGCTGGGCTGGACTTGCTCCTGGTGCAGCACGTGACTTTTGCTACCGGCGACGCTTTCTTGCCTCTGCTCGAGCTGCCCATCCCGGTAGGGCTCTGGGCATTGCCCGAGGTGTGGGAAAGCGGGCCCTTGCCACAGAACGCCATCTGCGGGCTCAACCTGGGGGTTTCGCTGGCCCACAAACCGACCAAGTGGTTTTACGGGGCGGTGGAGGATGCCTGGTTCCAGGCCCGCCTGAAGCTCACCTTGAAGGCCCTGCGCGGCGCAAAGGTGCTGCGCGAGGGGCGGGTGCTTGCCCTGGGCGGGCATGCACCGGGGTTTTTTGCCTTTTCAGCGCTGCCGGAGACGGGCCTGACGGTAGAGAAGGCCAGCCTCGAGGAGCTCTGGGAGGCCCTGGCCGCCGTACCGGAAGCGGAGATTGCGGAGCGTATGGCGGCCTTCCGCGAGCTTTCCGAATACCCGGTAGAAGCGCTCTGCGAGCTGTTTCGCCTCGAGCTGGCCCTGGAGAAGCTGGCCCAGCCCTACGACGGGGTAGCCCTGCGGGAGTGGCCGGAAATTCCCGACAAACTGGGGGTAATGGCCTATGCGGCCATGGCCCGCCTGGCCGACCGGGGCTATACCCTGGCCCCCGAAGGCGATGTGATGGGCCTGGCGGGCATGCTGGCCTTGCAGGCCATCTCGGGCCAGCCGGCCATTCTGCTGGACATCTCGCACTTTTCAGCCAAAGGGGTGATGCTCTGGCATGGCGGCGAGGCCCCCCAGGCCTGGGCCGGGGGCCCCACCCGGCTGGTGCCGCACTTCAACCGCAACTTGCCGGCGGTGCGCGACATGCCCTTGCGAGCCGGGCCCATCACCGGCCTGCGCCTGCTGCCAGGGCGCAAAGCGGTGGTGCATGGGGGCCTGCTGAATGGCGAGAAGGGCTACGACGGCGACTCCGGATACCTCACCCGCCCCACCTGGGCCACCGAACCCCTCACCCCCCGGCAGTTCTTGACGAGCTGGTTCAACCACCGCATCCCACACCACCTGGCGGTGGGCATGGGCGCCCACGAGGAAGCTCTGCTGGAGATGTGTGCCTGGCTGGGCCTCGAGGTGCTGCCCGCCCGCCCGGAGGAACATAGACTGGTATGGTGAAGGTTCTGACCATCGGCTGGGCCAACCTCGACCAGCGCTACTACATCGAAGCGTTTCCCCCCCGCGAGAGCCGCACTGGCGTGCGGGCTTACCGCGAGACCCTGGGCGGCCCCGCAGCAGTCGCGGCGGTGGCTGCCGCCCGCCTGGGGGCCGAAGCCCACCTGCTGAGCCGCCGGGGCGACGATGCCGCCGGCGAGCGCCTGGAGGAGATGCTACGGGCCGAAGGGGTTAAGCCCCACTTCCAGCTGGGCGCGGCCACCCCGGTCTCGGCGGTGCTGGTGACGCCGGAGGGCGAGCGGTTTATTTTTCCCTACCGGCCTGCCCTGCCGGAGGAACTGGTGCTGAACGAGGAACGCCTGCTCAAAGGGGCGGGGGCTTTGCTGCTGGACGGACGCTGGGCTGCTGCCGGCTATGGGCTGGGCCAGGCCGCGCGGGAGCGGGGTATTCCGGTGGTGCTCGACCTCGACCGCGACCGCGACGACGACTGGATGCTGACCCAGGTGGCCACCCATGTGGTGGCCTCGGAGGAGCTGGCCGCCAAGCTGGGGGGGGTCGAGGCCCTGCTGGCCCGCTTGCAGGGGCTGGGGGTGTTTGCCGCCGTGACCCTGGGGGCCGAGGGGGTGGCGTATGGGGGAGGGCAGGTAGCAGCCCACCGAGTTCACGTGCAGGACACCACCGGGGCCGGGGATGTGTTCCACGGGGCCTTTACGCTGGCCGTGGCCGAGGGCAAAGGGAATGTGGAGGCGCTCGAGTTCGCCAGCGCGGTAGCCGCCCTGCACTGCGCCAAGGGCCAGCCGCCCACCCTGGCGGAAGTACGGGCCTTTTTGGGGGCTTGAGTGGGCTACCTGAGCGAACTGCGAGCGGCGGTGGGCGCACGTCCCCTCCTGATGGTGGGGGCCGGGGTGCTGCTGCTGGACGCACAAAACCGCGTGCTATTGCAACACCGCACCGATACCCACGACTGGGCCACGCCGGGAGGCGCTTGCGAGCTGGGCGAGAGCCTGGAAGAAACCGCCCGACGCGAGCTGCGGGAAGAAACCGGCCTGGAGGTGGGCGAGCTGCGGCTTTTTGCCCTGCTCTCCGGCCCCGAATACTACTACCGCTACCCCAATGGCGACGAGGTGTACAACGTGAGTGCAATCTACCTGGGCCGTTATGCAGGCCAGGCTTTCCGCCCAGACCCCAAAGAAACCAAAGAGGTGCGTTTTTTTGCCCTGAACGACCTGCCGCCCCTGATGGGGCCGGTTAACCAAAAAGCTTTAGCACTGCTTAAGCAAGCTGTAGAGCGAGGAGAACTATGAAAACCACCCCGGCCAAAGCTCGAGCGTTTGCCCGTATCGGTGATGGGGCCATGCGGTTTGGCACCCTGGCCATTGACCAGCGCCCCCCCTTGATGCACCTGGTGGCCCAGGCCCTGGGCCGCGACCCCGAACAGGTAGGGCCCCAAGTGACCGAGCTAAAGGGCCTTCTGGCCGAGACCCTGGGCCGCGCCGTGACCGGCATTTTGATAGACCCGCACTACGCCTTTCCGGCAGCCATGCCCACCCTGCCGCGCGAGACCGGCCTGATGCTGACCCTCGAGCACCACCGCTTCGAAACCGTGGAGGGGGGCTGGCGCAAGAGCGCAATCATTCCGGGCTGGAGCGTGGAGCAGGCTGTGCGGATGGGGGCCGATGGCCTGAAGCTTCTGGCCTGGCACCGGCCCGATGCACCCCCCGAGGTGGTGGAGCACCAAATGAACCTGGTGCGCGAGGTGGGGGCACAGTGCCGGAAAGCCGACCGACTGTTCATCTTCGAGGTGCTGCCTTACCCCCTTCCCGGCGAGGACGCCGCAACCTACCAGGCCAGGCTGCGCGAGATGTCGCTGGAGATTGCCGCCGCCTTTGCCGACCCTGGCTTTAATGTGGACCTCTACAAGCTGGCCTTTCCGGGGGCCGCCGAGCTGGTGAAGGAGTTTGGCGGCAGCGGCTATTCGCTGGACGAACTCGAGGCCGATATGCGCGAATACACCCGGCTGCCCGCCCCCTGGCTGCTGCTTTCGGGGGGGCTGGGGGCCGATCAGTTCGTGCAGATGCTGGAGGCCGCCCTGGCCGCCGGGGCCCGGGGCTACCTGGCAGGCCGTGCGGTCTGGCAGCACCCCCTGCGCTTTTACCCCGACCGCAACCGGGTGCGCGAGGCGTTGCGCGAGGAGGGCCTCGAGACCCTTGACCGCTTGAACGAACTCCTGCGTACCATCAAGCCCATGTACCCCGAGGCAGACTGGCAGCTCGCCGGGGTGGCCGGGTAGTACCAACTTTTGGCGTATAACCAACTTTCAGCGACGCATGGGCTGGGGCGAGAAGTGGGAGGTATTTTCCAATGCCTACTCCCTACCTCCCACCTCCTACGACATGCAAAATGCTCAAGGACGGTATTACTCCCGCGTTAACCGATAGTGAATGCCCCTGGCATCCACCTGAATCAGGTGCAGCACCGGCCCGGCCCCGGTCATCTCGAAATAGGCCTCGAACACCTCGTTCTTGTTGTTGAAGCGGTTGGTCAGGGTTAGGCGCCAGTCGCTCAGGGTCATGCGGCCCTGGTACTTTTGCGAGTAAAACTGCTGTGAACCCACAAAGCCGCTGGCCCCGCTGTGGCTGGAGCTGTAGGTTCCACCCTGGTTGAAGGTGAAGGTATCGGACTTGCTCACCGCGTTCATGCCCGCATAGGCTCCCGTGACCGAGTTGTAGTACTGCCCGGCGGCAGCACTGCTCGAGGTCCATTTGCCGGTCAGGTCGGCGGCCTTGACCGCGAACTTGTTGTAGCCGTACATCTTACCCACCGCCTCGATGTTGGGAAACTCCCTCTGGAACGCGGCAAAGCTCGGGGCCACCACCTGAATGGCATACCCCAGACCCTTGTCGAAGCCGATGTACAGCGCCACGTGCTTGCGGGCCCCGGTGGCTATCTCGGTGGCGCTGCCCTCGCCAAAGTAGAGGCAGAAATAGCAGGTGTCGTTCTTGAACACCTTGAGCTCGTCCACCTTGTAGCGGGGAGCCACCAGGCGGCTCCAGTAGTAGTTGACCCTGTCCTGCTCGTTGCCCGTCACCCACATGTTTTCGGGCAGCGGCATCCCGTAGTAGAGCAGTACCACCAGGTCGCCCTTAGCTACCCGCACGAAGCCGTTTTCGATGGTGGCCACCCAGCCGTCGTTGAAGCGGGTGGTGGGGGTGGAGATGCTGCGGACGTTGGCGGGGGCGTTGCTGGGCGGGCGGGCCACGTTTTGCGGCGGGGCCTGGGCAGCTTTGGGCTTGTTGAGCTTGAGCGAGCTGTTGAAACGGTCGAACAGGTCGAAGAGCTTCTCGTCGGTGGTGATGTAGAGGATGCTGGCTACGCGCCCGTTGCCGGTAAAGGTGGACAGCAGCACCACATAGTTGAGCCCATCCTGCGAGGCCGCAATGCCCCCGGCCAGGTTCTGGTAGTCGCCGTTGGGCGGCCCCATCTCGGTGGTGGGCTCGCCCGAAAGCCCCAGACCCTCGGCCACCAGCCGCTTCCACTCGCCCCTGAAGTTTTGCTCGGGGTTGTTGCCCGCTGGTACACTGGCATACAGCACAATGCTGCCAAAGGACTCCTTGGTTTGCAGCGCCAGCATGACCCCCCCTTGCAGGTTGCTCTTCTTCCAGCCCTGGGGCGGGCTGTACTCGAAGATGTCGAAGGTATCGGCCAGGGCACCTCCCCAGCCGAACGCCATCAGAAGAATTGCACCCACCAGGCCACGCAGCAGTTTCATCCACACACCTCCTTGGTTTGCTACCAGCTTACGCGAGGATGGATGACTGAAGCATGACCAGAACGGTGTTTGGGGGCCCTTGGGATGAGAAAGCGTTAATTGCCTGGGTTTAGAGGTGCATACTGGTTGGAAGAGCGGATCAGGTTTTGGGTAAAAGTGCTTTGATACCTTCTTGAGAATGGCGAAATAACAGGAACATTTTCTAGTGGTATCGTCTGTCCGCTTCTCCCGTGCCTCTGCTTTTTTTTATGGCGGAGGAGGGTTTATTAGGCATTCTAGATGGTGTTTCTTGTGCCCCCATAAGAGTCATTGTCGGTGCTTCCCCAGGTTATGCGTTAGACTAGGCACACTCAAACATGACCAACCGACCCCTCAAAACTTGCGATGAGTGCGGAAGCTTGTTCTTTGTCGACGCGTCGCGCATGGATTCTTTGTGCCCAGAATGTGCGCATCTACTCTACGGTTATGAGCCTTGCGTGCATACCTTTGTGAACGGGCGTTGCTCGAGATGCTACTGGGACGGCTCCGTTTCGGATTATGGTTGGAAGCTGAAACAAGAGCAGGGCGACGGCGGTTTGGGTAACTGACCTGTGCGCTGGGTTTGGGTGTCAGGCCAGGTGGCCCAGCCCGTTGGCCTCGAGCAGCTCCTTCACCATCACTTTGGTTCCCCGCTTGACCGACTCCTCCGCCGCCACCCCCACCACCACGCTCCAGAAGCCCTCTTCAGCGGTGGCGGCGGAGCTGGGCTGGCCGTCCATGGCCTCGATCCAGCGCAGGTGCTCGTAGTAGGTGGCCCCGCTGTGGCCGGTTTCCTCGATAACGGCGGGGTAGCTGGGGGTCATGGTGCGGGAGGTGCGGTCGGGGAGGGCAATCACCTCGAGGTAGTTTTCCCACTTGGAGTAGGCCTGGCCGTTCACGCCCTCGCTGGCCTTGAGGCGGCCCTCGTCGCCGCAGATGACCAGTTCTTCGTAGACCATGGGGGCAAACATGCACAGGTTGAAGTTGGCCCGCACCCCGTTTTGGTATTCCACAATCACAAAGGCGTTGTCCAGGATGTCTGACCGCTCGCCGCCGTACTCGAAGTCCTTGAAGTTGACCGCCTGGCTGCCCGAGGCGTACACGCTCACCGGGCGCGACCCGGCAAACAGGTTGAACAAATCGAAGTAGTGGCAGCACTTTTCTACCAGGGTGCCGCCCGAGTACTTAGAGAACTTGTTCCACTGCTTTACTTTGTCCAGGAAGGGCTCGCGGTGCTCGAGGATGGTCAGGGTCTTGATCTCGCCCAGGCTGCGCCGCTCCTTGGCCTCGTGGATGGCCTCGACGTAGATGGGCTTGTAGCGGTACTGAAGGCCAATCTGGAGCACCCTGGGGTAGGCTTTCGCCATCTGCCAGATTTCGTAGGCATCCGGCAGGTTGGTGGCCATGGGCTTTTCCAGCAGGATGTGCTTGCCGGACTGCACGGCTACCTTTAGCACCTCGAGGTGGGTGTGGTTGGGGGTGCAGATGATCAGGCCGTCCACCGCCGGGTCGTTGCAGGCGGCCTCGAGGCTCTCGTAGACCACCAGGGGCTCGGGGGTAAACTGGGCCTTGATGCGCCTGGCGGCCTCCACGCTGCTTGGGTTGGGGTCGTAGACCCCGTGGATGGTGCAGCGGCCCTCGAGCAGCGTTACCTTGAGGTGCTCCTGGCCGTTTACCCCCACCCCAATCACGTTGAAGCGGTACTTGAGGGGGCCGGGGTTCATCAGGAAGCGGTCTTCCTGCGGCACATAGGCAAACTTGGGCGACAGGGCATGGAGCCGGTTGGCGAACTCCTTGTTGCGTTTCATGCTTTTTAGATTATAAATCTAAAATCTGTTTTGCGATAGATTTGGGATACAATCGGAGCACAGGAGGTTTTATGCCCTACATCCTCGCGCTAGACCAGGGAACCACCAGCAGCCGGGCCATTGTGTTCGACCTGGAGGGCCAGCCCAGGGCCATGGCCCAGCAGGAGTTCATGCAGCACTTCCCCCAGCCGGGCTGGGTGGAGCACGACCCCCTGGAAATCTGGCAGACCCAGCTTCAGGTAGCCCGCGAGGCCATCCAGCAAGCCGCCATCCAGCCCAGCGAGATTGTGGCCCTGGGCATCACCAACCAGCGCGAGACCACCGTGCTGTGGGAGCGGGCCACCGGCAAGCCGGTACACCGGGCCATCGTCTGGCAGGACCGCCGCACCGCGCCCATCTGCGACGACCTGCGTAAAGGCGGCTACGAGGGAGTGTTCCGCCAGAAAACCGGCCTGGTGCTGGACGCCTATTTTTCCGGCACCAAGGTCAAGTGGCTTTTGGAAAACGTGCCGGGGTTGCGCGAGCGGGCCGGCAAGGGCGAGCTGTGCTTTGGCACCATCGATAGCTGGCTGATCTACAACCTGACCGGGGGCCAGGTACATGCCACCGATGTCTCCAACGCCTCGCGCACCCTGCTCTTCAACCTGCACACCCTGCGCTGGGACGAACACCTGCTGGGCATTCTGGGCATTCCCAAAGCGCTGCTGCCGGAGGTGCGGCCCTCGGCGGGGCTCTTGGGCGAAACGGTACCGGAGCTATTTGGGGCGGCCATCCCGATTGCGGGCGTGGCGGGCGACCAGCAGGCTGCGCTCTTTGGGCAGGCCTGTTTTACCCCCGGTATGGCCAAAAACACCTACGGCACCGGCTGCTTCATGCTGATGAACACCGGACAGTCGCAGGTAGAGTCGAAGCACGGCCTCCTGACCACGGTGGCCTGGCAACTGGAAGGGGCGCCGCCCGAGTACGCCCTGGAAGGCTCGGTGTTCATGGCCGGGGCGGTGGTGCAGTGGCTGCGGGATGGCCTGGGCATCCTCCAGACCTCGAGCGAGGTGGAGCCCCTGGCCCGCCAGGTGCCAAGCACCGAGGGCGTGTATCTGGTGCCGGCCTTTGTGGGGCTGGGCGCGCCCTACTGGGATGCCTACGCGCGGGGCACGCTGGTGGGCCTGACGCGCGGGACGACCAAAGCCCACATTGCCCGCGCGGCCCTGGAGGCCGTTGCCTACCAGAGCCGGGATGTGCTGGAAGCCATGGAGGCCGACTCGGGGCTGCAACTTTCCGAGCTGCGGGTGGATGGCGGGGCCACCGTGAACGATCTGCTGATGCAGTTTCAGGCCGACATTCTAGGTACCCCGGTGGTGCGGCCCCAGGTGACCGAGACCACCGCGCTGGGGGCGGCCTACCTGGCGGGGGTGGGGGTGGGGATGCTCTCCAAGGAGCAGATTGCCGAGCGCTGGGCGGTGCAGAAACGTTTTGAGCCCGCCATGCCGCAGGCCGAGCGGGAGCGCTTGTATGGCGGCTGGAAGAAGGCCGTGGAGCGGGCTAAAAACTGGGTGGATGCCTGATACCAGATTCGGTTGGTTAGTTGCTGAGCGGGGACGAACCAACCCGACCGAAGTTGTACGCGTAGTGGAGGGCGATACCGCCCCTTGGAGCGGGAGACACTCTTTTCGCCGACCGCTAGAGAGGGTGCTCTAGGATTCAAAAAGACAGCCTCCGGAACTTTTGGGGTTGTCAACTGTCTTTTGAATCCGGAACGAAACGACGATCGGGCCTGCAACCTGTGACCTGGGACGTGCGACCCTTCGCTTTCATACCCCCGTCACACCGGGGTGCTACGATTGAGAACGGAGGGAGACGATTATGGATTTCAGGGAACTGGCCAACAAGGCCCGCGAAGCGGCGGAAAACGCTCTCAAGCAGGCTGAAGCCAAATTCAATGAGGTGAGGGCTAACCTCGATAAGGACGGCGACGGGGTGCCGGATCAGCTCGAGGGGGTCATGAACCAGGCCAAACAGGCTGCCGAACAGGCCAAAGCCAGGTTCGAGGAGCTCAAGTCCAACCTGGACAAAGACGGCGACGGGGTGCCCGACCAGCTCAAGCACCTGAGTGAACAGGCCCAGCACGCCGCCGAACAGGCCAGGGCCAAAGCCGAGGAACTGGCCAAGGCTGCGCAGGAGCGCCTGGGCAAGAAAAGCTAAAAAAGCCCTCAGCCCAGGAGCCTGAATGGCTCCTGGGCCTTGTTTTACCGGGCTACCGTCAGGGTTGCCCCGCCGATGGGCAAGGTGCCTTCCAATAGGTCGAAGGCGCTGTCGGTTTCCACCACGGTGACCTTCAGGCTGTAGGTGAACGCGGTGGGCTCGGGCTGGGAGGGGGCCGGCTGGGTGCAGGCCCCTAGCACCAGGGTTGCGAGCATCATCAGCGACAAGAGGGGCCGCCTGCGGCGTTGGGCCGGGCCCCCGGCTAGGAACCCCAGGGCCAGGAGGCCCAGACCCAAGCCTGCGGCCAGGGTGCCCAGGCTTCCCGGGCGTACCTGATCGTCGAGGTCGTAGGTGACCAGGTAGGTGACCTGCCGGGATTCCGGCGAGTCCGGGTACAGGCTGGGCCTGCCCAGCACCAGGGTGCCGTCGTCTGTGGGGAACACCAAGGTTTGCACCAGCCGTTCACCGGCATCCACCCTGCCGTTGGCGTTGGTGTCTTCGTAGAGCCGCACGGCGGTCAGGTCTTTGGCCTCGTGGCCGGTGCCCGATGCCTTCAAGAAGATGCGGTTCACGTAAATGGGGGGTTTTTGATCCACATCGTCGAAAATGGCGGGGAACTCGGTTTTGTTGGTAAGGGTGAACTGCAAGACCGGCAGGTTCTTTTGCCCTTTGCTGGCTTCGCGGGGGGCCGGGTTGGCGCTGCCCGCTTTGACCTCGAGGACGTTCTGCGGAAAAACGTAGGCGTCGTAACCCGCGCGGTTGTTGGTGGGGTTGTCGTCGTTGCTACCCAGAACCTCGAACTCCACCCGCACCTTGGCTACGCTGCGCGGAATAAAGCGCACCCTCTGCGAGACGCTGCGCCCCACCGCCAGGTCGGGCAGGGTGCAGGTCACCTCTGCGCCTGCTTGTGTACACCCTGCGCTGGGAATCAGCTCGGCTCCGTCGGGCAGCGTGGTTTTGAGGCGCACATTGCTGGCAGGGTCGGGGCCGGTGTTCTCGAGGGTGACGCTAAACCCGTTGGGGGCGTTGACCGTCATGTTGGGGTTGTAGCCATAGCTTGAGATGCGCAGGTCGGCGGCGGCCAGCCCCAGGGCCGAGAGCATCGCGGCGGCCCAGGCTGCCAGTTGGTTGAAGCGGAAGGGTGGTTTCACCGGTACCTCCTTGTATCGCTTGTTTGCGATGGGTAGAGGTTATCCCGGAGGGCATGACTGGAGGATGACTGTGGGGTTTACAAAGACGGCCAGACCAGCACCTCCTGCCCTACCCGCAGGTTGTAGAAGAACAGGGCATCGGAGGAGAGCAGCAGTTGTGGCCCGACGTTGCTTCTGGCCTCGACGGGCATTTGCAGGATGCGTTCTTCGGTGCGCACTTCAACCTGGCTGAAGGGGCCAAAATGGCTGCGCCAGGCCCGGAGAAGATCGGTATCGAGGCGGGCTGCGCTCGAGCCCTCCAGGCGGCCCACTACCAGACGCACCGTGCGCGGGGTGCGGGCGGTGATCTGCACCAGCCCCAGCCGGGCCAACCGGCTTATGTTGAGCTGAACCACATCACTGGAAATGCCGCTGATGGCCGCAAGGTCGAAGAGGCTGATGGGCTTGCTCATGTGCCGGAGCAGCTCGAACTCGTCGGGCGAAAGGGTGAGGTGGGTGGTGCGGTTGGCATCGGTAAGCTGCACCTGGTCGAAGGGGCTCAGGTCGAGGCGGGCATCCAGGAAGCGGATGGCCTCGAGCAAGTAGTTATCCAGCGAACCCTGTAAGCTCGACTGTTTGGCCCGCTCGCCCTTCAGATAGCGAAACTTGCCCTCGCTCAGAGCCAGAATCTCCAGCAGCCCGTCCTTGCCGGTTTTGCCCCTGTACTGGGCGTGTACGGGCTGGCCGCGCTCGAGGTAGACCTCGCCCCCCGGCACCTTGAACGCCCCCGTCTGTCCGGCGTGCGAGAGCAGTTGCAGGATTTCGATGGGGCCCAGCAGCTCGAAGGTACCATCCATAGAAAGCAGATTGGGGGCAATTTGCAGACTGGCGCAGGTTACCCCCAGGTGGTGCTAAAAGTATCCGGTATTGTAGCAGGCGACGTCGGGCAGGCGCACCTGAGGGGTAGCCTACACCCTCGAGGATAGGGGCTCTGGGGGAGAAATACGGTGGATTTGACCCAGAAATCGTTACGTGAAGGGTATTATTGTGCCCTTCACAGACCTTGCCGCCCGCGAAAACGAGAATGCGTCTGGGGCCAGACGCATGTTTTCGAGTTTCTGGGCGGCGACTGTTCTGTTTGGGACAGAGGATTCTTAAGGCTCAGGAGACTCACTTTATGCGAAGAGCGCTCTATGCCGACTTTACTTGAACACCTTCGAGGAGGGAGGTAAGGGGTAGGTTTTAGACGTTGAAACCTATCGCCCACCTCCCACCACCTACCCCCATTTCATGCATCGCTAAAAGCTGGCCACACGCCCAGGGTTGGTATTTGCGCTATTTGGCGGCCTCGAGGGTGCGCAACAGCAGGGGCAGGTAGCTTGAGCCAAAAAAATGCACGTGTACCAGCAGGTAGTAGAGCTGGTAGCGCGGAAGGGCCAGTTCAACCTCGGGGGGAATGGGGTAGAGCACGCGATAGATCTTCCAGAACGGGGCCGGAAAGCCGCCGAACAGGGTCATCATGGCCAGGTCTACCGCCCGTTCGCCCCACCAGACCGAGGGATCCAGCAGGGCCGGCCCTCCCTGGGCATGGAGCACATTCCCCTGCCACAGATCGCCGTGGATCAGGGCCGGGCCTTCCTGGGGCAGGGGCTCCTTGAACAGGGCTTCGACCCGGGGCCCCAGCGGCCCCAACTGGTTCCAGGTGGCTTCCAGAAGGGGCTGGATGCGCTTTTCGAGCCAGAAGCTTTGCCAGTTGCTCTGGGTTCCGCTCGGCAGCTCAAACCGGCCCAGAAAGACCCGGTCGTCCCAGCCATAGGCCGGGGGGCGCAGCCGGTGCAGGCCGGCCAGCATCCGGGCCAGCTTTTCCCAGTCCGGCTCCCCCGGCGGCAGGTATTCCATAACCAGCCCCTCGTTGCTGGCCCAGTGCACCTCAGGGACGCGAATACCCGCCTGGAAGAGGGCAAAAAGCCCGCGGGCCTCGGCTTGGAACAGGCCGGCGGGCGGGCTGGGGTGGGTTTTGACCACGTAGGGCCCGGCCCGCCAGACCTGGCCCATATCGCCGCCCTGCAGGGGCTGGAGGGGGTATTCCTTGAGCCGGGCCTGGCGCAGCAGTTCAGCGGGGTGCATGGGTTTGCAGAAACACCTCGAGGGCCTCATCCAGCATCCGGTAGACCTGCTCGAACTGCTCCAGGCCGCCGTAGTAGGGGTCGGGCACCTCGCCCCCGCCGTTCAAATCCAGGAGCAGCCGGGCCTTGCCCCGGTGTGCGGGGAACATGCGCTCCAGCGTCCAGAGGTTTTCTTTGTCCATCACAAAGATATGATCAAAGTAATCCAGATCCTCGGCGCGAACCCGGCGGGCGGTGTGGGGGAACAGGGCGTTGTACCGCGCCAGAACCTGCTCGGTGCGGGGGTCGGCGGGCTCGCCCTCGTGCCAGCCGCCGGTGCCGCACGAATCCACCTCGAACTGCCCCTCCAGCCCGCGCTCGCGCAGCTTGCGGCGCAAAATGCCCTCGGCCATGGGGCTGCGGCAGATGTTGCCCATACAGACGAAAAGCACCCGGATCATAGTTTAACGATAACGCCCTCGTTGGGCCGGAGCTCGAGCACCCTCTCCACCTTTCCGTAGCGGTCAAGGTGGGTGGAAAGCAAAATCTCCCCGCCGGGCGTGGACACACTTCTGGGTTCGCCGGTAAAGTTCAGCGCCACCAGCACCTCGCCCCCGCGCAGGTAGGCCAGCACCCCCTCGGGGGCCTTGTAGGTCTGGTAGGCCCCGCCGAGCAGGGCCGGGGTCTCCCGCCGCACCAGCAGCAGGGTGCGAACCAGGGTCAGCATGGAGAAGGGGTCGGCGTCCTGGGCCTCCACGTTGCGCTCGGGGTAGTCGGCATGGATGGGCAGCCAGGGCTCCACCGTACTGAACCCGGCGTAGGCGTGGGGCGTCCACTGCATGGGGGTACGCTCGGGGTCGCGGCCCGGGTCCAGGCCGTGCTCACCGGCGGCCCCGCGCTGGCGCAGGGCGGCGGGATCCTGCACCTTTTCGGGGGGAATCTGCCCATCCACCATGCCGATCTCGTCGCCGTAGTACCAGGTGGGCGAGCCCCGCAGGGTAAAGAGCAGCATGGCGGCCACGCGGGCCTGGGCGTGCCCGATGCGGGTGGCCAGGCGGTGCTGGTCGTGGTTGCCCAGCACCCAGTTGGGGGTGGCAAAGGGCGGCAGGCTCTGCTCGTACTCCTCCACAATGCTGCGAATGTTCTCGGCGGTCCAGTTGGAGAGGCCCCTAAAAATCAGGTGGAAGTTGAAGGGCAGGTGGCAGCCGGGTTTCTCAGGGGTGCCGTAGTAGGGCATGAGCTGCTCGTAGGGCAGGTAGATTTCCCCCACCATCACCCGGTGGCCGGGATACTCGTCCAGCACTGCACGCATCTCCTGTACAATCTCGCGGGTCTCGGGCTGGTCTTCCTGGTAGATGTGCAGGTGACGGAAGCGGTCGATGTCGCCGGGCTTGTAGTGGGGGTTGTCGGGCTCGTCGCGGAAGAGGGCGTCTTCGACCAAAAGCCAGATCACATCAATGCGGAAGCCATCCACGCCCTTATCCAGCCAGAAGCGCATGGCCTCGTACATGGCCTGGCGCACCTCGGGGTTGCGCCAGTTGAGGTCGGGCTGCTCGGGCAAAAACTGGTGCAGGTAGTACTGCCCGGTTTTTTCGTCGAAGGTCCAGGAAGGCCCGCCGAAGTAGGCTTGCCAGTTGTTGGGGGGGCCGCCGTCCGGGGCCGGGTCGCGCCAGACGTACCAGTCGCGTTTGGGGTTGTCGCGTGATGAGCGCGACTCCAAAAACCAGGGGTGCTGGTCGGAGGTGTGGTTGGGCACGAAGTCGATCAGCACCTTCAGGCCCAGCCGGTGGGCGTCCTCGAGCAGCCCGTCGAAGTCTTTCAGGGTGCCGAAGATGGGGTCTACATCGCAGTAGTCGGCCACGTCGTAGCCGAAGTCCTTCATGGGGCTTTTGTAAAAAGGCGAGAGCCAGATGGCATCGAAGCCCAGGTCGCGGATATAGCCGAGGCGCTTGCGGATGCCCGGCAGGTCGCCGATGCCGTCGCCGTTTGAGTCCTGGAAGCTGCGCGGGTAAATCTGATAGATGCTAGCGGTTTTCCACCATTCCATACAAAGCTCCTTCATAGCCGGTGCTGGGTAAGCCACAGCCGGGCGTAGGGCATCAGGTAGGCCGGGGCGGGGGCCTGGGTGATCAGATCAAAAGGCTGCACAATGCCCTCGGCCCGCAGGGTTTCCCAGGGGAGGGCCTGGTCTTGCTCGCTGAAATTGTAAACCTGTACCAGGGTGCCCTCAGGGTGGGGGCGCTTTAGCACCAGCAGATGAGGGTTGAGCTGCCAGAGGGGGCGGGTGGGAAAGGCCGCGTGGAGCTGGGGGGTGCGGGCGCGGGCTTCCAGCAGCGCTCTTATGCCCTGGAAGAGCCGATGCTCCACCGTGCCTGCCTGCTTGCGCCGTTCGGCTTTGGCCCAGTCCATCCGGGGCCGGTGCAGCCAGCGGTTGTCGTCTTGGTGGGCGGGTTCTTGCCCGTAGTCGTAGTCGTTGAGCAGGCCCAGCTCGTCGCCCATGTAGAGGAGCGGGATGCCCTCGCCGTAGCCGATAAAGACCGCATGGGCCAGCAGGAGGCGCTCGAGGGCCAGGTTAATCAGGCGGGGGTGGCCGGACTCGAGCGCGGTCTCGAGGCCCGCCAGGCTGGCCGCACTGCCCGAGGTGCGGCGGTCGCCGGTGACGGGGTTCTCCTGAAAGTGCATCCCCCGCGCAAACGACCCTGGAAACTCGCCCCGGTAGAACTCGGACAGAAAGCGACGGTGGGCGGCCCCCTCGAGCCCCACGGCGGCGGCGTCGGTGTCGGAAATGGCCCAGCCGATGTCGTCGTGGCAGCGCAGGTAGGTGGCCCAGGCGGTGGTGGGGGGCTTTTCCGGAAAGCGCTGGAGGGCCTGGGTAAAGAGGCGGGTATCGCGGCTGGCCAGGCTGCTCCAGATCTGCACCATCAGGGTGTTGTGGTAGGCCAGCTCGGAGACCTTGCCGTAGTGCGCTCCGGTGCCCAGGTAGGCAATCAGGTCTTCCGGGGCCACGATGGCCTCGGCCTTGAAGGCCACCGCCGGCGCGCCCATCCGCACCGCCGCTCGCAGGGCCTGGGTGAGGGCGTGTACCTCGGGCTGGTTCTGGCAGTTCGTACCCAGGCGCTTCCAGGTGAAGGCGATGGCATCCAGCCGGAAGACCTCCACCCCCCGGTTGGCCAGCCACAAAATCAGGTCGAGGTACTCCAGAAACACCTCAGGGTTGCTCCAGTTCACGTCCCACTGCCAGCTATTGAAGGTGGTCCAGACCCAGCCCTCTAGCTCGTCGTCCCAGGTGAAGTTGCCGGGGGCGAAGTCGGGGAAGATTTCGGGCAGGGTGCGCTCGAATGCGTCGGGCATCGTGCGGTCGGGATAGACATAGAAGTACGCGCGGTACCTGGGGTCGCCCTGGCGGGCGGCCACAGCCCAGGGGTGTTCGCGGGCCACGTGGTTCAGGACCAGATCCAGGCAGAGGCTGATGCCCTCCCGGCGGAGCTGGGTGCAGAGCGCTTGCAGGTCGTCCATGCTGCCGAGGTCGGGGCGCACCCGGCGGTAGTCGGCCACTGCGTAGCCCCCGTCGTTTTCGCCCTCGCGGGGCAGCAGCAGGGGCATCAGGTGCAGGTAGCGGATGCCCAGCTCCTTCAGGTAAGGAATGCGCTCGGCCACCCCTTTCAGGTTCCCGGCGAAGCGGTCGGCGTAGGCGATGTAGCCGTGCATGTGGGGTTTTTGAAACCAGTCCGGGGTGTGGATGCGCTCGAGATCCAAAGCCTGCAAATCCGGTGGGCGCTCGGCCAGGTTGCGCCCAACCACGCGGGCAACACGTTCGACCACCTGGGGGGCCTCGGCATAGACCGCTTGCAGGCCCGTGAGCAGGTCGGGCAGGTAGCGGCGCACCCGGGCTTGCAGGTCGGCAGAGCGATACATGTCTAGCGCTTCAATCTGGCTGGCGAGGCCCCGGAAGAAAAGTTGGTCGTCCATGCGCTCATGTATTCTACGCAATCCTCGGGTGCGTTACGCCCACGGCAGCCATTGCAGCCAGGCCCACGTTTGGCCCTTAAGAAAGTAACGCCCCGGAGAGGTGTTTGTGAGTTCGGTTAGGGCTTTCTGAGCCGACTCGGTTCCGTTTCTTAAGCTGCGGTTAATCCAGAAAAGTAACGGTCAAAAGTCCTTGTACTTTGGGGGCTAAGGGTTGTTTGCAACTCGAGCCAGCACACGGGAGGACAAGATGCAACGAATGAAGATGCTTTCGCTGCTGGGGGGCTTGGGGCTGTGGCTAGGCGCCTGTAGCAGTGGGGAGTACACCGATAACCCCACCCCCGATAGCTCCAGTGGCCCATTCCTGGCCGAGCCGCTAACCCGGCACCCCACCGGCCAGCCCCTTACTCTGCTTTCACGCTATGTGGTGGTGAGTGAGGATGCTGGCAAACTGCGGGCCAACTATGGCGGTCTGCGTTACTGGCCCCGCCAGGCCGACAAAAACCGCAACCCCAACAACCCCAACCAGGCTTCCGGGCCGCGCTTTAGCCAGTATGCAGGCTGGGACCTTCTGGATGC
The DNA here is from genome assembly GCF_017497985.1 of Meiothermus sp. CFH 77666. Lineage (NCBI taxonomy): Bacteria > Thermotogati > Deinococcota > Deinococci > Thermales > Thermaceae > Meiothermus > Meiothermus sp. CFH 77666. Next base: position 50,557 of record NZ_JAGDFV010000007.1, on the reverse strand, counting down.
CCCCGGCTCCAGCTCTACCCGCGCGGACTGGCTACGCCTCTACCTGACCCGCGAGGCCACGGTGGTGGTGGCCTGGGAGCACTCCGCGCTCTGGCTCTCGGGCTGGCGCCGGGGCGAGACCACCGCTGCCGACGGCAAGAAGTTCAACACCTACACCCGTACTTTCCGGGCCGGTGAGGTAACCCTGGGTTCCCCCGAAGGCAAAGGGGAGTACTGGGTGCTGCTGGCCGAGGGCAACGGGCAGCCCTCCGCCGAACCGGCCCTGCCCACCGGCATTACCGAGCGGCCCGTGCCCAACACCACCTGTCCCTCCTGGCTGGATAACCTCTGGATAGCCAGAGGCCCCGACGGCCGCAATTACCCGGGTTGGCATCCCCAGATCGACCCGGTGTACTGGTGCTACTACCGCCACGACCACAACTCCGACCCCGGCTTGATTGGTTACCAGGCCCCCTTCCTCTACACGGCCCAGTACACCAACAACCAGCCCGAGCGGGCCGAGGGGTTCAAGGGGTTTGCCATCCGCGATGGTGAGATTGGCTGGTATATCAACATCCACTCCGAGACCAGCACCGATCAGCGGGTTTGCGCCCGCTTCCACACGGTGGTGGTGGTGGCGACCCGCTGGCGCACCGGCGAGAAGCTGGCCGAGCTCAACTATAAGGGCGACTTCGGCGCCTCGAGGCAGAACCAGGGCGACAACCCCTTCTTCGCCAACACCTGCACCGACCCCCGCACCGGGGCGCAGGTTAACCAGGAGCAGATTGGCCAGCAGGTACAGAGCACCCGGGCTTCCAAGCGCATCCGCATTGCGGCCAACAACTCGGGCTACGAGCAGTGGGACGGTGGCCTGGTGAGGGCGCTGGGCATGGAGTTTAGCGGCCCTGGGATGGGCATCGACATCCAGAACCCCGCCACCGCCTGCAACGCCTTGAACTGCACCGATCTGGTAACCAACAACGCCTCGAGCACCCGGCGCACCTTGCAAATCATGAACCTGCGCCTGCGCTACAAACCCGAACTCGACCCCGATGGCGACGGCTACTTCGAGACCAACCTCTACGGCGATGGCCCCTACATTGCGGGTGACCGCAGCTCGGGCACCGGCCCCCTGAAGCAGTACATCAAGCCCGGCACCGACCTGCGCTTAGACGGCTTTTTCACCACCGAGGACGCCTGGCGGGGGCTTTACGTGCGGAGCGGACACACCCAGGACGTGGAGCTCGAGGGGGCGCTCGGCACGATCAACTGAGCATCCAGCAAAATCCCCGGCGGGATGAGGGGTCTCGCCGGGGTTTCGATCAGGGCATGCTCCACTGCACCGTAATGCTCCGCTGCGACTGGCCACTGCATCCGTTGTTGGTGCAGGCAACCCCGTAGATGTAGAAAAAGGGTTTTTTCTCCAGGGGGTCTACGTTGCGGTCGGTCACGCGAAAGGTGGCGGTCTGGGTATTGGAGCTTCCCCGAGCGGCGCTTTGCTCGATGGGTGTGACCTCGAGGCCCGCCGTGTTGCTCTGGTACTTCAAGGAGACGCTTGTCACACTGGTGTTGTTGAAGGTGACCCTCACCGTCAGGTCGGCGCTGCCACCCCTGGGGAGGCTGAAGGTATCGGCGGCCATGCTAAAGCTTTCGCCGGGTGCGGGGGGTGGCGGCGGCGAGCCCGGGTTGCCGGGGGGTCTGAATACGCTCTGCCCGCTACAGGCCGCCAGCAGCGGTGTTAGCAGTAACACAGCCAGGTAGGATGAGCGCATAAATGGCAGTGTAGGGAGAAAGGCTTTTGGAAAGTCTTAAGGCTAGCTAATGAAATCTTTATGTAACCCACCGGACGCCCAACCTCGCGGAGATGTCCCCATAAAATGAAACCTATGGTCAAACGTTTGGTGGTGGTGCTGCTGCTGTGTGGGGGTCTGGGGGCCTTCGCGCAAAGTTCCAAGCCTTTTGCGGGGGCCAGCCTGGTGTTTCAGTGGGTGGAAGGCACCCCCCTCACCAGCCTGATATTGCAGGCGGGGAGCTACAACTTCGGGGGTGGCCTTGGGGCCAGGGCCAATCTGGGGATTGGGGTGAGTCCCAGCTTTTTGGAGCTGGGGGCCGACCTGCTGTTCCCGTTTGGGGTGGGTCGGCTGCTGCCCTATGGGGGGATTGGCGGCAACTGGGTGGGTTTGGGCGCCCTGAACTTTTTCGGGATTCGGGGTCTGGCCGGGGTGAATTACAGCACCGCCAGTGATGCGGGCCTGTTTGCCGAAGCCGTCCCGACCTTTTATCTGGCCTCGGATGCCACCGGGATTTACGGCACGGCTTTCGGAATCCAGATTCGCTTTGGGGTCAACTACCTCTTTTGAACTGCGCTATTAGAAATTTCTGTTGTAGAAACTACACCGGGATAGGAAAAAAGGGGCGTACGCTGTAGCGACATGGACACCCGCCAGGCTCTCCTGCAAAAGGCCCGCAAAGCGTTTGCAGAGCGCGGGTATGCGGCGACCAGCCTGGAAGACCTGGCCCGAACCCTGGGTCTGACCAAAGCGGCAGTCTATCACCACTTCGCTTCCAAACGGGCTTTGCTGGAGGCTTTGCTCGAGGAGGGCTTCCAGGAGACCCAGCGGGCCCTTTCGCGCCCCGGCACCCTGCACGAGCGTCTGATGGCCCTGGCCCTGGCCTACCGTGGACAGGTGGAACCGCTTACCGCCCTCATGACCGCCCACTCGGGCCGCCGGGGGGGCGATCAGGAAGCGGTGCTGCTGGCCCTTGCAGCCATGCGTCGAGGCATCGAACAACTGGCCGGTGTTCTGGAGGAGGAGTCGCCCGGACACGGTAGAGCGCTCGCGGTGGTGTTCGCTTCGATCGTACACGGGGCGTACATGACCGCGCAGCACATGCCGGGTTTTTCGCTGGAGCTGCTCTTGAAAGAAGGGGTAGACCTTTTTGTGCGGGGTCTGCCCCAACAGAGCGACCCATAGTAAGCCGGATTTTTTGCTGTCAGCCATTGGCGCAACCTGAGCTTGGCTATCAGCAATGGGCTTTCGGCTCTTTTTACAAGCTCAGCCTGGGTCTGCCAGAATAGCCTTATGGCCCTGGTGCTGCTGATTGAAGACGATCGGGGGGTGCGCGAGGCGCTGCGCTTGGGGTTGGAACTCGAGGGCTACCAGGTACTGGAGGCGGCTAATGGCGCCGAGGGTTTGCGCAGGCTGGCCGAGGGCCCGGAGGTGGTGGTGCTGGATGTGCTGTTGCCAGGGGGCGATGGGTTTGGGGTTTTGCGCGAGATACGCAGGGTGAGTGCGGTGCCGGTGCTGATGCTCACGGCCCTGGACGAGGTGGAGTGGCGGGTCAAGGGCCTGCGCGAAGGGGCCGACGACTACCTGGTCAAACCCTACGCCCTGGCGGAACTGGTGGCCCGCCTCGAGGCCCTGCTGCGCCGCAGCAAGCGCAGCGAGGAGGTACTCTCCTACGCCGATGTGGTGCTGTATCCGCGCAAAATGGAGGCCCGCCGGGGGGAGCGGCCTTTAGAGCTTTCACCCAAAGCCTTGCAGATTCTGCAGTGTTTCCTGGAGCACGCCGAGCGCCTCTTGCCCAAGGAAACCCTGATGCAGCGGGTCTGGGGCGAGGAGGTCGAACCCAACACCCTCGAGGTACACCTCTCGGCGCTGCGCCGGGCGCTGGGCGAACCCCCGCTGCTCCACACCTTGCGGGGACATGGCTATATCTTGAGGAAGTAAGCGAGGCCCACAGCATAGAACTCACCCCTTTTGCGCTGACCCCCGACCCCTGTCTCCTAACCCCTCCCCATGACCCTCCGTCTGCGCCTCCTGCTGTGGCTTCTGCTGGCCCTGGCTTTGCTCTGGGTTCCGCTGGGTGTTTTGACCGTTCGGCAGGCCCAGCGCACCGTGCAGGACACCCTTGAGCGGGCCGCCCTCTTCCGGCTGGGTTTTCTGGTCAGCCAGGGGCGGGTGCGCATTCAGGACTTAGCCCAGGTGGTGCAGGAGTTTGGCGGGGTGGGGTTTATCCTGAGCGCCGAAGGGCGCATAGCCTACACCGACCTGGGCGATTACCAACTCCCCGAGGGCCTCGAGCAGGCGCTATCCCAGGGCCAGAGCTTTCGTCAGATTCGGGATAACTGGCTCTGGGTAGCGTTGCCCAGCGACGAGGGGGGACTGGGCCTGGGCACGCCCCTGGAAGAAGTGGCTGCCCTGCCGCAGCGCTTACTGCAAATCTACCTTGGCCTGGGGGGTTTGCTGGCCTTGCTGGCCTTTGCGGTGGGGGCCTGGGGTCTTTCCCGGTCGCTGCGTCCGCTGGACACGGTTTCGCGGGAACTGGCCCGGCGCAGCGCTGAAAACCTCGAGCCGCTCCCAGCCCCAAAGCTTCCCGAAGCCCGCCCGGCGGTTCGGGCCATGAACACCCTGATGGGCGAGCTCCAAACCGCCCTGCACCGGCTCAAAGTGCAGGAGCAAGCCGCCCGGCGTTTTGCCTATGGGGCTTCGCACGAGTTGCGCAACCCCCTGACGGCCCTGAAGGGCTACCTGGAGGTGTTGCAGCGCCGGCCTGGGGAACCCCGGGCCACCGAGGGCGCACTGCGCGAGGCGCGGCGCATGGAGTTGCTGCTGGAGGGTTTGCTGACCCTGGCGCGGCTGGAAGGCCAGGGCCGGGTACCGACAGCGCCGCTGGACTTAAAAAGCTTTCTCGAGCAACGCGGGCTGCGAGTCGAGGGAAGCGGCTGGGTGGAGGCCGACCCCAGGCTGCTTTCGGTGGCCGTGGATAACCTTATTCAGAACGCCCAGAAGCACGCCGGGGGTCTGGAGAAGCTGGTGCTCGAGGCCGCGCAGGGGGGCGTCTGGCTCTGGGCCTGCGACCGGGGCCCCGGCTTCCGGCCCGAGGTGCTGCCCAGGGCCTTCGAGGCTTTTGTCAAAAGCGACCAGAGCGAGGGGGTGGGCCTGGGGCTGGCCCTGGTGGCGGCCATAGCCCAGGTCATGGGGGGCCGAACCCAGGCCGAGAATCGCCCTGAGGGGGGGGCTCGAGTGGGCCTCTGGTTGCCGGGGGCCAGAGCTTGAATTGACTAGAATCCACGGCCCTCGAGGATGACTTTCACCGCCTCTTCGCGCCGCAAGGCTGCGGCGAAGGCCTCCTGGGCTTCCCCCAGGGGAAAGCGGTGGGTGATGAGGGGCTCTACCCGCACGCAGCCTTGAGCCAACAGGCGCAGGGCCTCCTGGTAGTCGCGGAAGGTATACATCAAGCTACCCCGCAGGGTAAGCTCCCAGTCCTGCACCAACCCGGCGCTGATGCAGGCCGGGCGCCCGAAAACTCCTGCTACCACCACCTCCCCCCCCTTGTGGCAGGCCTGAATGGCTCCTTCCAGGGCTTTCTCGTTGCCAACACACTCGAAGATTACCTCGTAGTGGCTGGCGTCGGGGCTTTTGCTTCTCAGGCCCAGTTCCTCGGCAAAGCGGCGGCGAGGTTCCAACGGATCCACCACCTCCACCGAGGCCGCCCCGTAGGCCTGGGCCACCTGGCCCACCAACAGGCCGATGGTGCCAGCCCCCAGCACTGCCACTTCCCGCCCCTGCACCGCAGTGAGGGCCACCGCGTGAACGGCCACCGCCAGGGGCTCCACCATAGCTCCCTGCTCGGCGCTCAGGGTCTCGGGCAGGCGGTGGAGTTTCTCGATCGGCGCTACGAAGACCGACGACATGGCCCCTGGGGCCTGGAAGCCCATCACCCGCAGGTTCTGGCAGATGTTGTAGCGCCCGCTCCGGCACTGTGGGCAATGGCCGCAGGTCAGGGAGGGCTCGAGGGCCACCCGGGCCCCCACCCAGCCTGGTTCAGCCTCGGGGCCAACAGCCAGCACCTGAGCGGCCACCTCGTGGCCGGGGTAGACCGGGTAGCGCACAAAGGGGTGAAGCCCTTCATAGACGTGCAGATCGGAGCCGCAGACGCCTACTGCCAGGGGTTTCAGGAGGGCCTCGCCAGGGCCTGGGGTGGGATAGGGCTCCTCCACCCAGGCCAGATGATGGGGGCCCTGGAGCGTTAGCCTTCGGTTCACCATACCGTGTACCCCCCGTCCACCACCAGCTCGCTGCCGGTCAGGTAGCTGCTGGCCTCGGAGGCCAGGAAGAGGGCGCAGCTCGCCACCTCCTCGGGTTCCCCCAGGCGGCCCAAAGGGGTCAGGCCGAGCCAGTTCTGCCGCCACTCGGGGGTCTCCAGGCCACGCTTGGTCATCTCGGTGCCGATGTAGCCGGGCGAGATGGCGTTGACCCGCACCCCGAAGGGGGCGAACTCTGCAGCCAGAGACCTGGTCAGGTGGATGACCGCGGCCTTGGAGGCGTTGTAGGCGGCCTGGGGCTGGGGCTTGTTGACGATGCGCCCGGACATCGAGGCGATGTTGACGATGCTTCCCCTGCGCTGAGCGACCATAAGTCGGCCAAAAGCCCGACTGCACCAGAAGACCCCATGCACGTTGACCTCGAAGATGAGCCGCCACTCCTCATCGGGGGTTTCCAGGGCCGGGGTGTTGCGGCAGATGCCGGCGTTGTTGACCAGAACATCCACCCGCCCGTACTCCTGCTGCAAGCGCCCAGCCAGGGCCTCGGCCTGCGCAGACTGGGTGACGTCGAGGGGATGGAACTGGGCCCGCAGGCCCATCTCGCGTAGCCGGGCTGCACTCTGTTCTCCCAGGCTGGGGTCAAGATCGACGACAATTACCGTTGCACCGGCCTCGGCCAGGGCGGTGGCGATGGCCAGCCCAATGCCCCGCGCCGCGCCGGTGACGACAGCAACCTGTCCGTCCAATCGGAAATGATTCAGAACTGTTGCCATGCTGTGCACCAACTTCCCTGTTCAAGATTGCCCCGGCTCGATAAGCACCTTGAGAGCACTCGCCATGCCGGGGTGTTCCTTATAGGCCAGGGCCTGCTCGAGGCCCTCCAGGGGTAGACGGTGGCTGATGAGGGAGCCCACCTGAACCCGCCCACTCTCGAGCCAGGCCAGGGCGGTGGGAAGGGTTCCGTTGAGGGAGAAGCTGCCGATAAGGCTCAGGTCGCGCTGGAACAGGTCGTAGGGGCTGACCTGAACACGGGCCTCCTCGGGAGCTACCCCAAAGATAAGGAGCTTTCCCCCTACCGCGGCGTAGCGTGGCATAGCCTCCACTACCGCGGGTGCACCAGTGGCTTCGGCCACAATGTCGAAGCCGTGGGGTGCCAGGTCGAGCGTCGGCTCGCCGGGGGCCAGGGCGTGGCTCGCCCCAAGCTTCAGGGCCAGGGTGCGCCGCTCCGCCACCGGATCCACCACCGCCACCTGGGCCACGCCCGAAATAAGCAGGGCTTGCATGAGCAGAAGCCCGATGGGACCGGCCCCGAACAGAAGGGCCCGGCTTCCCGGCTCGGGCCTTAGACGCTGGATGCCCCAGGCCACACAACCCAGCGGTTCGGCGAAAGCTGCTTCAGCGGGGCTCAGGCCCTGCACCGGGTAGGCGTTCGGGGCCGGAGCCACCACGTACTCGGCGAAGCCCCCGGCCCGGGTTACCCCAAGGGCTTGAAAGTGAAGGCAGTGTTGCCGCTGACCGCGCCGGCAGGCCCAGCACTGGCCGCAGGACACCACCGGGTCGAGGGCTACAAGCTGGCCCTCCTGCAGCCCCTCCACCCCGGGGCCCACCTGGTCAATGACCCCGGCGATCTCGTGGCCAGGCACCAGGGGCAACCGGGCATGAAAGTGACCCTCGAAGAGGTGCAGGTCGGTGCCGCAGACTCCTGTGGCTCCTACCCGGACGCGCACCTGGCCGTGTCCGGCCTGGGGGGCCTCGAGGTTGGCTAGCTTCAGGGTTCGGGGTTGGGTAATGAGGGCTGCTTTCATTTGATGGCTCCAAAGGTGAGACCCCGCACCAACTGCCGCTGGGCCAGCCAGCCCATGACCATCACCGGCAGGACGGCGATCATCGAGGCCGCCGACATCTTGGCCCAGAAGAGGCCCTCGGCGGTTTTGAAAGAGGCTACGTAAACCGATAGCGGTGAGGCCTGAGCTGCGGTCAGGTTGAGGCTCCAGAAGCTCTCGTTCCAGGCCAGGATGATGCTCAGCAGGGCCGCCGAGGCGATGGCCGGCCCCGAGACGGGCAGGAGCACCTGTAGCATCTCCTGGGCGGTGCTGGCCCCATCCACCCGCGCGGCCTCCATGATCTCGTGAGGCACCTCACGGAAGTAGGCGTAAAGCGTCCAGATCACCACTGGCAGGTTCATCACGGCGTACATCAGGGCCAGGGCCCAGACGTTGTCCAGCCAGCGCAGGTCGCGGAAGATCAGATACACCGGGATGATCACCCCGACGGGCGGCATCATCTTGGTGCTGATCATCCACAGCAGGGTACCCTGGGTGCGGGGGGTGGGGTAGAAGGCCATGGCGTAGGCCGCAGGAATGGCCAGCAGAAGGGCCAGCAGGGTTGAGCCCAGGGCCGAGATGATGGAGTTGAGGAAGTGCTGGGCGTAGTCGCTACGGGTAAGGGCTTCCTGGATGCTCTCCAGGGTGGGGGGAAAGAAGAGCCGGGGTGGGATGGCGATGGCCTCGCCCTCGCTCTTGAAGCCGGTTAGGAAGAGCCAGAAGATGGGGAAAAACATCACCCCGGCAGCCAGGTAGGCCAGCAGGGTCAGCTCCCAGCGTATGCGGCGGCTCATGCGCGGCCTCCTTGCAGGTTACGCCCGATCATGCGCAGCACAAAGATGGCCACGATGTTGGCCAGGATCACCGCGAAGACTGCTCCCGCCGCCGCCACCCCGATGCGGTACTCGCCGAAGGCCTTGAGGTAGATCAGATACGGCAGGGTGGTGGTGGCCAGGCCCGGCCCCCCGGAGGTGGAGGCGTATATCTCGGCGAAGATGGTGAGCAGGAAGATGGTCTCGAGCATCACCACCACGCTCAGGGTCTGGGCCAGGTGGGGCACGATGATGAAGCGGAACTCCTGCCAGGCGTTGGCTCCATCAATTTTGGCGGCCTCGAGCTGCTCCCTGGAGAGCGACTGCAGGCCGGTTAGGATGAGCAACATAGCAAAGGGCGTCCACTGCCAGGCCACCATCAGCACGATGGAGGGCATGGGATATGCGGCCAACCAGTCAATGGGCTCCCGTCCCAGGCGCTCGGCTATCCAGGCAAATAGCCCGTAGACCGGGTGCATCAGCATGTTCTTCCAGATCAGGGCCGAGACCACCGGCATCACGAAAAAGGGCGAGATGACCAGGGTGCGGGCCAGGGGTCTGCCGGGGAAGTCCTGGTAGAAGAGCACCGCCAGCACCAGCCCCAAAACCACTGTGACGAAAAGCACCGAGCCCACCAGCACCAGGGTGTTCTGCACCGCGGTCCAGAAGATGGGGTCGGTGAGTTGGGAGTGGAAGTTTTCCAGCCCCACAAAGCCCTGCCGCTCGGGGTTGAGCAGATTAAAGCGGCGAAAAGAGTGGTAGAGGGTGAGGACAAAGGGAATCTGCGTCCAGAGGATCAGCAGCAGCACAGCCGGGGCCAGTAGCCAGAAGGTGTTGGGCCTCAGGCTGTAGGTTTTCTTTCGGGTAAGGCTAAAGGTCATACCGCCTGGCTTTTGGTAAGCGGGGCTTCTCGAGCCCGCCAAACCACCCGTAGCTTGATTTGTTGTAAGCGTGTCCGGGTTTATTCATTACGGGCTCCGAAGAAGAGAGGGTAGGGGCCTGAAGCCCCCACCCCGCACAGGGCCTACTTGAGGTAGCCCGCCTCCTTCATGATCTTCTCCGTTGCAGCCTGGGCCTGGGCTAGCCCGGCGTCCAGGCTGGTGCGCCCGGCTACAATGCCGGCAATGAACTGGCCCACCTGGGTGCCGATGGCCTGGAACTCGGGTATGCCCACGAACTGAATTCCCGTGTAGGGCACCGGCTTGAGGGTGGGCTTGGTGGGGTCGGCGGTATTGATGGAGTCCAGCACGGTTTTGGCGAAGGCAGCAGCCCTCTGGTACTCGGGGTTGGCGTAAGTGGAGTAGCGGGTGCCGGGAGGGGCCGAGACCCAGCCCTGGGTGCGGCCTACCAGGGCAATGTACTCCTTGGAGGTAGCCCAGGTGATGAAGGTCTTGGCGGCCTCGACTTTCTTGCTCGATTTGGGAATGGCCAGCGCCCAGCTCCACAGCCAGTGTGAGCCGTTGGGGGTGGTGGCCACCGGGGCCTTGGCGAAGCCGATCTTGTCGGCCACCTTAGAGGTCTTGGGGTTGGCCAGGTAGCCTGCCGCCACGGTGGCGTCGATCCACATGGCGCACTTGCCTTCGGCCATCAGGGTCAGGTTCTCGGTGAAGCCGTTGCCGGTGACCCCTGGCGGGCCGTACTTGGTGACCAGCTCCACGTACTGCCCGATGGCCCGTTTCCACTCGGGGCTGGTGAGCTGGGGCCGCCAGTTCTCGTCGAACCAGCGCCCGCCGTAGGTGTTGACCAGTGTGGAGAGGAAGGCCATGTTCTCACCCCAGCCGGGCAGGCCCCGCAGGCAGATGCCGTAGACCCCGGCGCTGGGGTTGTGCAGGGTTCTGGCCCAGTTGATGGCCTGCGTCCAGGTGGGCTGGGCAGGGACGGTGAGGTTCCTGGCTGCGAACAAGTCTTTGCGGTAATAGAGCATCGAGCTCTCGGCGTAGAAGGGCAGGGCGTAGAGCTTGCCCTGGTACGAGAGGCCAGCCCGCACCGGTTTGATGATGTCCTCGAGGTCGTATGAGGCAGGCAGGCCGCTGATCTCCACCAGCCAGCCGTTTTTGCCCCAGATGGGCGCCTCGTAGGTACCGATGGTCAGGATGTCATACGAGCCCGCGTTGGTGGCGATGTCGGTGGTCACCTTCTGGCGCAGCTCGTTCTCGGGCAGCACCACCCAGTTGACCTTGATCCCCGGGTTGGCCTTTTCAAACTCCGGGGTCAGCTTCTGCATGGTGATCATGTCGGGGTTGTTGACGGTGGCAATGGTGATGGTGGTCTGGGCCAGGGCCAGCGGGCCCAGGGCCAGGCTCAGGGCAAAGAGTTTCCACAAACGCATGTACTACCTCCCTAAAAAGAAAAGGGTTTGGGGCCGCTACCGACGGTTTTTATGCTTGGCTCACCTCCTTGGGATTTTGTGAAGCGGAGCCGAAAAACTCGGCCAGCTCGAGGTATCGCAAGTAGACTTCTTGATACGCTTCACTCCTTTCATCAGGGGTAAAACGGCGAGGGGCAAGGGCAGGAGGTAAGGGAAATCCGGCAGCCAGAGCCCCGTAGAGGGCGGCCCCGCGGGCCGAGGCCTGGGGGGTGGGGCTCACTTCCAGGGGGGTTCCCAGCACGTTGGCGTAGGTTTGCAAGATAGGGTCTGACTGCGATAGGCCACCAGTGACCACTACTCGCTCGAGGGGCCCCACGGCCTGCTCGAGGGTTTCCCTGACCAGGCGGGTGCCCAGGGCGCTGGCCTCCACGAGGGCCTGGTAGATCTGCACCGGGTCGGTGTCCAGACGAAGGCCATGAAGTACCCCCTTGAGGCTTGCGTCCATCCGGGGGGTACGGCAGCCGTTCCACCAGTCCAGAGCCAGCAGGCCCGAGGGGGCCGGGCGTTCTGCGAGGCTCTGATTAAGTCGCTCGAATAAGGCTGCCTCGGAACTCCCCCCCACCCAGCTCAGGGTGCGCACCCACCAGGCCAGCATGTCCCCGGTGGCCGGCTGGCCGCACTCGTAGCCGTAAAAGCCCGGCAGAATGCCGTTTTGCACAATGCCAGCTACACCGGGAGTGGGGCGGGCGGTCGGGCTTAGAGCCAGGTGGCAGCTCGAGGTGCCCAGGATGGCCACCATGGTTCCCGGCGCTTCTACCCCCACCCCCGGCACGGCAGCGTGGGCATCAATCACTGCCACCGCCACCGGCGTGCCTGCGGCAAGGCCTTCTGTGGCCCATTGGGAGCTGAGCCCCCCTGCTTTCTGCCCTACCGGCTGAGGCGGGTTCAGCTTATCCAGCCAGGAGAACAGCTCGGGGTGCAAAGCTGCCAAGGCCTGCCTGTCGGGGTAGCCCCCGGGCTGCCAGTGGGCCTTGTAGCCGGCCTGGCAGGCCGAACGCACCTCCTGCCCGGTGAGCTGCCAGACCAGCCAGTCGCCCACCTCGATCCAGCGGGCTGCTGCTTGCCATACTGCGGGGGCCTGCTCGAGCACCTCCCAGGCCTTGGCCAGCGACCACTCGGCGCTAGTCTTGCCGCCGTACATGGTCAGGAAGGCCGGTTTCGCCCGGTTGATGGCCTGCGAGTAGGGCTCGGCAGCGTGGTGCTTCCAGAGCTTCACATAGGCGTGGGGCTCGTCGGCGAAAGCCTCCTGCAAGGCCAGAGGAGTACCGCCAGCGTTGGTGGGAAGGGGGCTGGAGGCGGTGGTGTCGAGGCCGATGCCTACCACCTGACCCCACCGCCGGGCCTCCGCGCCCATGTGCTCTATGAGCTTCCGGGTGACCGTCAGATAGTCCGCCGGGTGGTGCAGGGCGTACAAGGGGGGCAACGGGCGGCCCGAGGGTAGGGCCCGTTCCAGCACCCCATGCGGGTAACGCTCTACCGCCGCGGCCACCTCCCTACCCGTCTCGAGGTCTACGAGCACACCTCGAGCCGACTCGGTGCCGTAATCCAGTCCCAGCGCCAGGGGTATCATCCAGCCTTCCTCCAATAGATGGTCACGTGACCATTACGAAGCAGACGATAAAAACAAAGAAGCCGTTTGCTACGTTTATCCCTTTATGGTCTCGTGTCCATCAGGATATGACACACCCCCCTTCGCCTGTCAAGCCCCTTTTTGTTACAATGGTCACGTGCCCAGTATCCTTGACGTTGCCAAGCGCGCGGGGGTGGCCCCCACCACCGCCAAGCGGGCTATTAACGAGCCCCACTTGCTGGCACCGGCCACACTCGAGCGGGTGCGAAAGGCCATCGAGGAGCTCGGCTACGAGCCCGACCAGGTGGCGGGCGGGCTGCGCCGGGGCCGTACCCGTACCCTGGGGCTGATGGTGGGCAACATCATCGAGCCCTTCTTTGCCAGCCTGATTCGTAGCGTGGCCCATGCTGCTCAGGAACGGGGCTACGCCCTTATCGTGACCGACAGCGAGTACGACACCAAGGTGGAGCGGGCCAACCTGCGGGTCATGCTCGGCCACCGGGTGAGCGGCCTGATCATCCGTTCGGGCTATGGCGAGCCCAACCTGGATTACCTCCGCCGCATGCAGGAGCGCGGCACCTACATTCTGGAGATTGACTACTTTTACCCAGAAAGCCCCTTCAGCCATGTGATGCTGGACAACCCGGCCTGCGTCTTCGCAGGGGTGCGCTACCTGCACGCCCTGGGCCATCGTCGGATCGCGGCCCTGGGGAGCTACGATCCAGTTCACCACCCCGAGGAGCGCAGCCGATCCTTCCCGGAGGCGCTGAAGTCGGTGGGCCTTCCAGTCATCGAGAGCTACCAGCGAGTGATTCGCCTGGTAGAGCCCGAGGCCTATCGGCTTACCCTCGAGCTCATGCGTTTGCCCGAACCCCCTACCGCCCTTTTTGCTCTCAACGGCAGCGAGGCTGCCGGGGCTTTCCGGGCTTTGCAGGAACTGGGGCTCCGGATCCCCCAGGATGTCTCGCTTTTGACCTTCGACAACTACTCCTGGACCTCGTTGGTCACCCCGCCCCTCGATGTGATCGAGCAGCCGGTGGAAGAGATGGGGCGGGCGGCGGTGGAGATTGTGCTGGATGCGGTGGAGCACCAGACCCTTGTCAAGGTGGTGCGGCAGCGCTTTCCCGGGCGGCTCATCCGGCGGGGCAGTTGTGCACCGCCGCGGATGGCAGCGGTGCGGTGAGGAAACTCCGGGTCGTACAATGACCTCGAATGAGAAAGGAATACGACTACGTTATTGTGGGGGCGGGGTCGGCGGGGTGTGTGCTGGCCTACCGGCTGAGCGCCAAGCCCGACCTCAAGGTGCTGGTGCTCGAGGCCGGTGAGCCCGAGCAGGGCCTCTACCACAAAGCGCCTGCGGCCTTCCCCAAGCTCTTCAAAGGGCCTTCCGACTGGGCTTTTTACACCGCACCGCAGCCCGAGCTGAACGGGCGTGAACTCTACTGGCCCCGCGGCAGGGTGCTGGGCGGCAGCAGCAGCATTAATGCCATGATTGTCATTCGCGGCAACCCCCGCGACTACGACGACTGGCAGCAACCGGGGTGGGCGTTTGCCGAGGTACTGCCTTATTTCAAGAAGCTCGAGACCCATCCCCTGGGCCCCTCCGAGTACCACGGCGACCGGGGCCCCTTGCACGTGGAGGAGCGCAAGTACACCAACCCCCTCAGCCATGCTTTCATCGAGGCGGCCATGCAGTGGGGCCTGCCGCGCAACGACGATTTCAACGGCGCCACCCAGGAGGGGGTGGGCCTTTTTCATGTGAACCAGAAAAACGGCGCCCGTCACAGCGCGGCCAGCGCCTACCTGAGACCCGCCCTGCCGCGCCCCAACCTCGATGTGCAGACCGGGGCCAGGGCCCACCGCATTCTGTGGGAGGGGGCCCGGGCGGTGGGGGTAGAGTACCGGCATCAGGGCCAGCTCTGGCAGGTGCGGGCCCGCCGGGGGGTGATTGTCTCGAGCGGTGCGGTGCAGTCGCCCCAGCTCCTGATGCTCTCGGGGATTGGCCCCGCCGAACACCTTAAGTCACACGGCCTCGAGGTACGCCAGGATCTGCCGGTGGGGCAGAACCTCTGGGATCACCTGGCCCTGCCGGTCATCTGGCACTGCAAGGCCCCGGTCAGCCTGGACAAGGCCGAAACCCTGGCCAACATCCTTCGCTACCTGCTCACCCAGCGCGGGCCCTTTGTGAGCAACGTGGCCGAGGCGGGGGCATTTGTGCGTACCCGGCCCCAGGCCCCGGCGCCCGATTTGCAGTTCCACTTTGGCCCGGCCTTCTTCAGCAACCACGGCTTCGACCGCGAGGAGGGCCATTTCTTTACCATCGGCCCCACCCTGGTTGCGCCCCAGAGCCGGGGGTGGATTGGGCTGAAAAGTGCCGACCCCGAAGACGCCCCGCTGATCCAGCCGCACTACCTGCGCGAACCCGCCGATCTGGAGGTGCTGCGGGCTGGCATGGAGCTGGCCCGCGAAATAGCCGCGCAGAAAGCCTTTGATGCTTACCGGGGCCAGCCCCACGCCCGTCAGGCCGAGGTGCAGAGCGCTGCCGAGATGGCCGCCTACATCCGCCAGCACGCCCAGACCCTCTACCACCCCGCCGGGACGTGCAGCATGGGGCAGGTGGTGGACGCACACCTCAAGGTTTACGGCACCGAGCACCTCTATGTGGTGGATGCCTCGGTGATGCCGGGGGTGGTGCGCGGTAACACCCACATCCCCACCCTGATGGTGGCCGAGCGGGCTGCCGACCTGCTGCTAGGGGTCTAGCGGTTTGGCCTCGGGCACGGTGAGCCCGGCGTAAACCTGGGCTAGGCTCAGACGGGCCTCGAGGCAGGGAATCTCCAGGGTTCCTTCGTTGACCAGCTCACTCCACCAGAGGTTCCACGGGGTCTTCTGGTAAATTTCCACCCGGCGCTCTTCCTGCGAGACCAGCAGATAGGTTTTCAGGGTGGGGATTTTGAAGTAGGCATCGAGCTTTTCGCGCCGGTCGCGCTCGAGGGTGCTGCTTGATGGCACCTCTGCAATGAAGCAGGGCTGATGAATCTCGTGGCTGTGCGGCTCCTTGGCGCAACTGACCACCACATCGGGGTAGTAGTAGCGGTTGAGCTGAGCCACCCAGGTGCGAACGGTTTGCACCTGAAACGCGCAGCCCCGTGTCTTGGCGATAGCTCTGAGGGCATCGGCTATGTTCAGCACGATTTCGTTGTGCTGCTTGCTCTCGCCGGCCATGGCGTACACGAAACCGTCCAGGTACTCGTAACGCTGGTCGGTTTGCTTTTCGAGCTCGAGCCACTCCTCCTTGGACAGGCGCAGAGGGCGCGGGGCGCGGGCGGCCATGAGGCAATTCTAGCGCAGGTGAGCGCTGCCATATACAAAGCGCTATTTTTCCGCTAGACTGGCAGGGTTGCCGGCTGTTGGCATACCCGACGGCCATTCCCCCCGGAGACCCAATGGAACTCAGAAACATCGCAATTATTGCGCACGTTGACCATGGTAAGACCACCCTGGTAGACGCGATGCTCAAACAAGCCAAGGCTCTTTCGCGCCACGACGAGGGCGGCGAGCGTATCATGGACTCCAACGATTTGGAGCGCGAGCGCGGCATTACCATTCTGGCCAAGAACACCGCGGTGGAATGGAGGGGCGTGAAGATCAACATTGTGGACACCCCCGGCCACGCCGACTTTGGGGGCGAGGTGGAGCGGGCTCTCAGCATGGTGGACGGGGTGCTTTTGCTGGTAGACGCCGCCGAAGGCCCCATGCCCCAGACCCGCTTTGTGCTCAAAAAGGCCATTGAGGCCAAACTCAAGCCCATTGTGGTGATCAACAAGGTGGACAAAAAAGACGCCCGGCCCGACGAGGTGCTGAACGAGACCTTTGACCTGATGGCCGAGCTTGGCGCTTCGGATGAACAGCTTGACTTTCCCTACCTGTATGCGGTGGGCCGGGAGGGGACGGCCTGGCTGGGCGAAACCCCCAAGCCCGACCTGACCGACCTTTTCGAGACCATCCTGAAGCACATCCCCGCTCCCCAGGTGGCCGAGGGCCCCTTCCAGCTCCGGGTGGCCAACCTCGACTACTCCAACTTTCTGGGCAAGATTGCCCTGGGCAAGGTGCACCGGGGTACGGTACGCAAGAACCAGTTTGTGACCATTCTGGGCGAGCACGGCCAGCGCGACCTGAAGGTGGTGGCGGTCTTTACCCACCGGGGCTTGGAGCGCCTCGAGGTAGACGAAGTCACCCCCGGCGACATTGTGGCCATTGCGGGCATGGAGGGCGTGGAAATCGGCGATACCATCGCGGCCCGGGAGGCCCCCGAGGCCCTGCCCCGCCTGGCGGTGGACGAGCCCACCGTGAGCATCACCGTCACCCCCAACACCTCGCCCTTTGCGGGCAAGGAGGGCAAGTTCGTCACCAGCCGCCAGATTCGGGAGCGGCTTTTGAAGGAGCTCGAGACCAACGTGGCCCTGCGGGTGATCGAGGTTACGCCCGACACCTTCGAGCTGCACGGGCGCGGAGAGCTTCACCTCTCGGTGCTCCTGGAGACCATGCGCCGCGAGGGCTTTGAGCTCTCGGTGGGCCAGCCCAGCGTGTTGTTCAAGGAGACGGAGGGCCAGATTCAGGAGCCCTACGAGTACCTGGTGGTGGACGTGCCGGAGGCCAGGTTCGGCCCGGTGATGGAAGCCCTGGGCAGCCGCAAGGCCCAGATGGTGCATATGGAGCAGGAGGGCGGGCGCATCCGCGCCGAGTTCACCGTGCCGGCCCGGGCCCTGTTCGGTTTTCGCACCCTGTTCCTGACCCTCACGGCGGGCGAGGGCGTGATGAGCCACAACTTCCACGCCTACGGCCCGCACGTGGGCAGCCTGGAAACCCGCACCACCGGCTCTGCCGTGGCCATGGAGGCCGGGGTGGCCTACGCTTACAGCCTGTACCGCTTGCAGGAGCGCATTAACTTCTTCATTGAGCCCGGTACCGAAGTGTATGTGGGCATGATTGTGGGTGAGCACGTGCGGGAAAACGACCTGAACGTGAACGTCAACATCAACAAAAAGCTCACCAACGTGCGGGCGGCGGGCTCCGACGAGAATATAAGGCTCATCCCCCCGCGCAAGTTCACCCTCGAGGAGGCCCTGGAGTTCTTAGCCCCCGACGAGCTCCTGGAAATCACCCCCCAGAGCCTGCGCCTCAGGAAGCGGGTGCTGGACCCCAGCCAGCGCAAGCGGGCCGAGGCGGTCTGACCGTTCAAGGTTCAGACAAGCCCTTCCGGCTCAGGCAGATCGAGCGCTATGGCGAGCGCACGGTCGAGTTCCGCCATCTTTTGGGCCGATAATCTACCCACATACTGGGTCAGACGGCTTTTTTCGATGCGGATTAGATCGTCGCAGTGAATGCTACTTGGGTGCTTGAGACCCTCCTCGAGGCCCACCGGAACCTGGGTACTGATGCCGTGGTAGCTGGAGAAAACGGGCGCACAGACCACGGTGGAATGGGGGCTGTCTATCAGAAACTGGCGGCTCACGACCACATAGACCCGGCGGCGCTTGGGGTCGTCGGTGTGTTTGTTCTGGGCCCGGTATAACTCCCCCCGCTTCATGGCTCCGCCTGATCCTCGAGCGACTCGAGGGCTTGCTGGTTCAGTTCCTGATTGTGCTTGGTGTACAGCATGGCATCGCGGGCCTCACGTTCACGCCTGCGCCGTTCAGCTAACTCGCGTCGCACCAACCTTTCGATGAACTCCGAGCGGTTCGGATGCAACCGGTCTATGGCGCTGAGCACCTCTTCTGAAAGTGTGATAGATGTCTTGATTTTCATACTATTACTATACCACCCAAGGAACCCTTTGCATGCCGGCTCGAGTAAACCCTTCCCTTGAGCTTTGGGCCCCCAGCCTTTAGCCTGATGCCGGTATGCAGACCGACACCACTGCAAGGCTCCTGATTACCTGCCCCGACCGGCCCGGTATTGTGGCGGCGGTCTCCACCTTCCTCTACAACCACGGGGCCAACATCACCGCCCTCGACCAGCACTCCACCGACCCCGAGGGAGGGCTATTTTTCATGCGGCTCGAGTTTCAGACCCCCCACCTGGATGTCTCGAGGGAAATCCTGGAAAAAGCCTTTGCCGAGCGGGTAGCGGCCCGTTTCGAGATGGACTGGCGCATCGCCTACGCCGCCGACCTCAAAAAGGTGGCTATTCTGGTTTCCAGGTACGACCATGCCCTGCGCGAACTCCTCTGGCGGCACAGCAACCAGGAGCTGCCCTGCCAGCTTACCCAGGTAATTTCCAACCACGACGACCTGCGCCCGGAGGTCGAGCGCTTTGGCATCCCCTACCACTATGTGCCGGTGGCGAAAGATCGCAAAGAGGAAGCCGAGGCGCAGATGTTAGAGCTGCTCCAGGGCGCCGATCTGGTGGTGCTGGCCCGCTACATGCAGATTCTGACAGCCGGATTTGTGGCCCACTACCCCAACAAAATCATCAACATCCACCACTCGTTTTTGCCCGCTTTTGTGGGGGCCAACCCCTACAAACAGGCCTATATGCGCGGTGTGAAGATTATCGGCGCGACGGCCCACTACGTGACCGAGGAACTCGACCAGGGGCCCATCATCGAGCAGGATGTGGCCCGGGTCTCGCACCGGCACGATGTAGCCGAGCTGGTGCGGCTGGGGCGGGATTTGGAGCGCAACGTGCTGGCCCGGGCGGTGCAGTGGCATCTGGAAGACCGCATCATCGTGTACGGCAACAAAACGGTGGTGTTTTCATAATTGCACTTCACACCGTCTTCACCGTGCTTGGCTACACTAAGGGGAGGAGGTTTTTGAGATGTCTATGAGAAACGCTTCGATTGCCCTGGGACTGCTGCTGATGGTGGGGGGTGGGGTGGCCTGGTTCAATCTGAGCAAGAGCCAGAGCCCGCTTCCGGCCCCCGCCGAACCGCAGGTTCAGGCGCAGTCGTTTGACCAGAACCGGGCTTTGCTCGAGAACGAACGCAATACCGTGGATGTGGTGCAGCGTAGCGGGGACGGCGTGGTGTTCGTGGCGGTGCGGAGTGCGCCGCAGGCAGGCCGCGACTTTGGCTTTTTCTCGCCCTTTTTGCAGCCCCAGCCACAGGAAGGCTCCGGCTCGGGCTTTGTCATTGACCAGGACGGCCTGATTCTGACCAACTACCACGTGATCGAGGGGGCCGACCAGATCACGGTGCGCTTCCACAACGATCCCAAAAGCTACCCCGCCCGGGTGATTGGCCGGGCCGAGCCCTTAGACCTGGCCCTGATTCGGGTACAGGCCCCGCGTGAGAAGCTCAAGCCCATGCGCCTGGCCGACTCCGACCAGGTGCGGGTAGGGCAGAAGGCTATTGCCATGGGCAACCCCTTTGGGCTGGAGTTTACCGTCACTGAAGGCATTGTCTCGGCCATTCGGCGCAACCCCAACGACGGCAGTGGGGGCGGTAAGGGGGCTTTTGTGCCCACCGTGATCCAGACCGATGCCGCTATCAATCCCGGCAACTCCGGGGGGCCGCTGCTCAACTCACGGGGCGAGGTAATCGGCATCAACACCTTCATCTACAGCACCACCGGCGCCTTTGGCAGCGCCCAGTCGGCGGGCATCGGCTTTGCCATTCCCATCAACCTGGCCAAGCAGTACCTGGCCGACCTCAAGGCCGGTAAGGACATCACCGCCGAGGAAATCCTGCGTTCACGTCCCAGGCTGGGGGTAACCCTCTCAGCGCTCTCGATGGGCGAGTATCCCGAGAACATTCGCCGCCAGAACCGCCTGCCCGAGACGGGCCTGATGATTCAGCAGGTGGAGCGGGGCGGCCCTGCTGAGCGGGCAGGGTTACGGCCTGCGACCCGTACCGTGCAGCTTCAACTTCGCACGGGGCAGGTGATTGAGCTGGGGGTCAACGGCGATATTCTGCTCGAGGCCGACGGCAACCCCATCAACAACATCAACGACCTGCGGGCCGTGCTGCTCTCCAAAAAGCCAGGCGAAGCCGTGAACCTGAAGGTCTGGCGGGATGGCCAGACCCGCGATGTGCGGGTGGTACCGCAGGTGATTCGTTAAGGGTGGACGTGGCACATTGACTGCCTAAGGGCCTTGTGGATTTGATCCAGGCAGCCAGGCGCTATAGTAGACTCTCCCACTCCGGGAGGGTTTTCGTACTGTGAATGATGTACTGTGGTTACAACTCGCTTTTGACCTGCGACGCGCGACCTGAGACCTGCGACAGGCCCTGGGCGTCTGTACAACGATGCGCTACATTGCCTTTCATCTGTGTTGCCTATACTGAGCCCAATGGGGCGTTTCTTGGCGGTTATTTTGCTGGTTTGCGCGGGGGCGCTGGCCCAGTTCGACCCTACCCGGCAGTGGTTTACCCTGCGTACCGAGCATTTTGACATTCACTACCACGCGGGCCTCGAGCGCGTGGCCAGCGAGGCCGCCATCCATGCCGAAAATGCCTACCGGCTGCTCATCTCCGATTTCGAGGCGCCGCCGGGGCGGATTAGCATTGTGCTCTCGGATGTGGGCGACACCCTCAACGGTTTTGCCAATCCCGCGAACAATGTGGTGGGCATTTTTACCGGGCAGTTCCGCAGTTCGGATTTTTTCAATCCCCGGCTTTCTTCCTGGTGGGAGACGGTCATCTTCCACGAGATTGTGCACATGTTCGACCTCTCGCAGGTGCGGGGCCCCCTGAAGGATCGCACCCGCATCTTTGGGCAACTGCCTTCACAAAACGCGGTGAAGCCTTTTCCCTTTGTGGAAGGTACGGTGCTTTACTTCAAGTATAAAAAGCTGGGCGAGTCGCGCCTGAACGATGCCACCACCCGCATGGCCCTGCGCCAGATGGTGCTTTCAGGCCGGTTTCCCACCCTGGACGAGATTCGCCAGGCCTACAGCAAGTCCACCTGGCCCTATCTGGGCTTTCTAGCCTACAACTACAGCGCCTGGCTGGTGCAGTACCTGGAGGTACGCTTTGGCGAGGAGGCTTACAAGCGCTTTACCGAGGCCAACGCCGGGATGCTGGCTTTCAAGGACTTCAACGAACCCTTCCTGAAAGCCTTTGGGGTCTCGCTCGACCAGATTTACGCCGACTTTGTACGCTGGCTGCCTGGCCAGTTTCAGGACGAAATCGCCCGCATCCGGGCCCAGGGCCTGACCCCGGTGCAAAAGCTCAGCAGCCTGGGGTTTTTTAGCGAGGGCGCTACCGATTCGGCCAATGGAATTGTGTATGCGCACGCCTCGCCCCTGCGGAGTGGACTGCGCCTGATTGTGAACGAACGCGAGCGCGAGCTGCTGAGCGGCCCGGCCCAGCACCCGCAGTGGTCGCCGGATGGGCGCTACTTGCTATTTACGGCCAGCAGCACCACCAGCCCCTACTTTGTGGGCAGCGACCTCTACCAGTACGACCGCCTGGAAGACCGGGTGAAGCGGCTCACCAATGGGGAGCGGGTCTACTACGCCCGCTATGCCCCCGATGGCAAGAGCATCTTTATGGCCAAGAACACCTTGGACGGCTCCACCGAGCTGGCCCGTTATTTTATCGAGTTGGGGCGCACCCAGCCGCTGCGCAGCTTTCCCTTCCAGGACGGGGTGATTCACTCCTTTGCGGTGGCTCCCGATGGGGAGTCGCTCGTCCTGTCGCTTCTGCGGCGTGGGGGCTTTCAGGATCTGTACCGCTACGTGCTGCAAACCGGGGCCCTCACGGCCCTGACCCAGGACAAAAACGTGGATAGCGACCCGGTCTTCAGCCCCGATGGCCAGTACCTGATTTACAGCAGCGATGTCAACCGGGTCTACAACCTGTATGCTTACCGCCTGGCGGACGGCGCGGTTTTTCAGGTGACCAACCTGCTCACCGGGGCCTACCAGCCTACCCTTTCGCACAGCAAGCAGCAGATTATCTTTACCGGCTACGACGAAACGGGCTACAACCTCTACCAGACCCCCTACAACCCCGGCACCTGGAAACGGGTGGAACTGCAACGGGAGCCCCTGCCCCCCTTCGAGCCTGCCGAGCCAGCTAAAGGCCAGGGGTACGACCCCTGGCGCTACCTGCGCCCTTTGTACTGGCTGCCCCTGGCCGGGGTGGGGGTGGATGGCTTTGGGCTGAACGCTTTTCTGGGGGTTTCCTTTGGGGCTTCCGACCCGGTGGGCATCCATGCGTACTCGGTGGGGGCCGGGTTTGACAGCAACTTTCGGGGGATTTTTTACAACATGGCCTACCAGTTTGCGGGCCTGGGTTTTCCCATCACCCTGCAAGCGGCGGGCTCGGGTAGCGATAATGCCCAGGGGATTGGCGCTTCGTTCTGGTTGCCGCAGGGCAGTTTGGGGTTGCAGTACGTGCGAAGGGATGTCCTCGAGCCCGCCCTCGACCCCAACCAGAACACCGTGACGCACGCTTTTTCGGTGCGCCTCGGTGCGGTGGGGAGTTCCTCGAGCGACCTCTTTCGTTCGCGCAGCAGCCTGAGTGCGGTCGGGACGGCCTTTGTGCGCGAGGGCAGCCCGGACTGGCGCTACAGCGTGCGGGGGGCTTTGGGGTTTCAGTTCCGCCTGCCGCTGGAAGCCACGCACCTGATCGGCCTGCGGGTAGGGGGTGGTTTTACCACCTCGCCCCTGGTCTTCGATGCCTTCGATCTGGGCTCCGTGCCGCTGGTGATGGGCAGTGCGCCGGTGCTGGCGGTGCGGGGCTACGGGCCGGGTCAACTGCGCGGGTCGCAGGCGTTGGTGGGGTCGCTGGAGTACCGCCTGCCGCCCTGGAGCATTGAGCGGGGGCTGGGCAACTGGCCGGTGTTCTTTGACGACCTGAGCCTCTCGGTCTTTGTGGATGCGGGGGTGGCCGGTTCGCCCCTGGACCTGGAGCAGGTGCGTTTTGCGGTGGGCGCGGAGCTGCGCCTGGGCCTGACCCTGTTTTACCTGGCGCCGGGCTCGAGCGTGGCGCTGGGGGGTGCCCAGGGGATTGGCGAGCCGGGGCCCAGGTTTTACCTGAACCTGGTTTTGCCGGGGTTGTAGAGCGCTTTTCACAAAGATAGAGCCATCCGGTGGCAGGAGTCCTTTGTCCCGGACAGAATCATGGCTGTCTGGACGGGCGGTTGCCATAGGGACGTGACAGCTCCTTCGGTAAAAAAAGCCCCCATCAAACCGTCTGCAAGGTGATGCGGGATATTTCAGACGAGTTTCGGAGTTGCTGTGTTCTGGCCGTGAAGTTAACTGAACGGTGAGCCGGCGATAGTGGTGCGGGTTGATGCGTCATGTAAAGGTCAAACAGGCTCTGAAACTGCACTGATACACTCACGAGATGCTCTACGAGGCGAGGAGTGACCGTGTCGGTAGAGCGACGAGAAACCCCCTGGACCGCAGCCAAACCCCAGGCCCGCTTCAAAGCAGGAGAGGGCCTCGAGGCCACCCTGCTGGTGGTTCCGGGGGTGGTTCTGATGCTCCTCTTTATCGTCTGGCCCACCCTGAATGCCTTCTGGCTTTCGTTTCACCGCGAGAACCTGCTGGGCACCAGCCGGGAGTGGGTGGGTCTGGCTAACTACGCCGAGATGCTCAAGGATCCCGCCTTCTGGCGTTCGGTGGGGGCCACCTTCGTCTTTGCCGCTATTGTGGCGCCGGTGCAGTTGGTGCTGGGCCTGGTGGCCGCACTGATGGTGGCCCGGCCCTTTCCTGGGGTGGGGCTTTTCCGTACCCTTTTCTTCCTGACCACCGCCGTGCCTACCGCAGTGGCGGCGGTGGCCTGGGGCTGGTTTCTGCACCCGGTGGGGGGCACCCTGAACCGCGCCCTCGAGGCCACAGGCCTCTCCCGCCAGCCCTGGCTCACCAGCCCCGAGCTGGCCCTGCCCGCCCTGGCCGTCCTGACCGCCTGGGCTGGGGTGGGCTTTACGGCCATCCTGCTCACGGCGGGGTTGCAGCAGATTCCCGAGGAGCTCTACGAGGCCGCCCGCATCGATGGGGCCGGGAGCTGGACGCAGTTCTGGCGCATCACCCTGCCTCTGTTGTCGCCCACTTTGTTTCTGGTGGCCCTCCTGATCCTGCTCTCGAGCCTCACCGCCTTTGGCCAGATTCACCTGCTAACCCGTGGAGGGCCCATGGAGAGCACCACGGTCTGGATCTACCGGGTCTACCAGGACGCCTTCTTCAACTTCCGCTTCTACTACGCCTCGGCCCAGGCAGTGGCCCTCTTCCTGGTGCTTCTGCTGTTGGCGGCCTTGCAGTTCCGCTTCTTTGGGAGGAGGGTGCACTATGGGTAGCCTGCCCCGCTGGCTGGCGCGGCCCCTCTTCTACCTGGGGCTTTGGGTGTATGCCTTCTTGCTGGTTCTGCCCCTGCTGAACCTGTTCGCGGCCAGCTTCAAGAGCGATGGTGAACTGTTTGCCCCTGGGTTCTGGCCGACCCACCCCACCCTGGAGCCCTACCAGGAGGCCCTGCAGAAATACCCCCTGGCCCGCTACCTGCTGAACAGCCTGGTGGTGGCGCTGGGTACCACACTGGGGGTGCTGTTTGTTTCGGCCACCCTGGGATACGCCCTGGCACGTATCCCTTTCGCTGGACAGGGCGCCCTGTTTGGCTTTGTGGTGGCCATGCTGCTCATTCCCGGCGAGGTGACCTTTCTACCGCTCTACCTGCTGGTGCAGCAGCTTGGCTGGCTGAACAGCTACACCGCCCTCATCGTGCCCTTTATTGCCTCGCCGCTGGGCATCTTTCTGTTGCGCCAGTTCATCAAGAGCCTGCCCCAGGATCTCTTCGACGCGGCCCGTATAGACGGGGCGGGGCACCTGCGGATGCTCTGGCATGTAGCCCTGCCGCTCTCGGCTCCAGCGCTGGGGGCCCTCTCGGCCCTCACCTTTCTGGGAGCCTGGAACATGTACCTCTGGCCCCTGGTGACCATCAACCGCAGCGAGATGATGACTGCCCAGATTGCCGTAGCCCAGGTGCAAAACGTGGAGGTCACGAGCTGGAACGTGGTCGCGGCGACGGCCATCCTGGTCTTGCTACCAACCCTGATTGCCTTTCTGCTCGCCCAGCGCTTCTTTATCCGGGGAATTGCCCTGGGTGGGCTAAAGGGATGAGAGGAGACAACCATGAAGCGGACCTTTGCACTGTTGGCGCTGGCCCTGGGAAGCCTTTCCCTGGCTCAGCAACGGGTCACCATAGACTTCTGGCACTCCATGGGCGGAGTGCTGGGCGAGGCTACCGAGGCCCTGGTCAAGGACTTCAACGCCTCGCAGAACCGCATCACCGTGCGCAGCCAGTTCGTGGGCTCCTACGACGACGGCCTCAACAAGCTGCGGGCGGCCTTGCAGGCCGGTGGTCAGGGGCGGCCCAATGTAATTCAGGTCTACGATATCGGGGCCCGCTTCATGGCCGACTCCGGCGCGGTGCTGCCCTTAGAAGACCTGGCCCGGGCCAACAACTTCGACCTCTCGCAGTTTGTGCCCCAGCCCCGCAACTACTACAGCGTGGACGGTAAGCTCTACGGCCTGGCCTTCAACTCCTCCAACCCCATCCTTTATTTCAATGCCCAGGCCCTGGAGCAGGCCGGCATTCCCTACCGCAACACCTGGAGCCTGGCGGACCTCGAGGCGGCTGCCCGCAAGCTAACCGTGCGGGACGCCTCCGGCAAAACCACCCGCTTTGGCCTGTCCATTCCCATCGATAGCTGGTTTATGGAGCAGTTCAGCTACAACTCCGGCCAGTTCTTCTGCAACAACGAGAACGGCCGTAAGGCCCGGGCCACCGAGGTTACCTTCAACAACCCCGCCGCGGTGGCCTTCCTGGACACCTGGGCGCGGCTGGTGCGCGAAGGGGTGGCGGCCAACACCGGGCGCAACTGGGCCGATAGCCAGAGCCTCTTTGCCCAGGGCAACGCGGCCATTGCCATCTACTCCACTGCCTCCCTGACTGGGGTGCTGCGCCAGGTGGGCAACCGCTTCCCACTGCGCACCGCCTTCTACCCCTACCTGAACGAGCGTAACGGCACCGCCATTGGCGGGGCGGCGGTGTATCTGATTCGGGGTTTTGGCGACGAACAAAACCAGGCTTCCTGGGAGTTTATCCGCTACCTGCTGCGCCCCGAGACCCAGGCCAAGTGGATTATCGGCACTGGCTATTTCCCGGTGGTGCGCGGCGTGGCCGACCTCCCCGCTGTACGCCAGGCCTATGTGCGCCAGCCCAACTACACCACCGCCCTGCGACAGCTCGAGACCTCCAAGGTCAACACCGCCTCGGCGGGCTGCCTGATGGGGGGCTTCACCGAGATTCGCCAGATCGTGCAGTCGGCCATCGAGGAAGCCCTGCGGGGCAAACCGGCCCAGCAAGCCCTGGACGAGGCTAAGCAGCGGGCCGACCAGGTGCTCGCCCGTTACAATGCCAGCGTGAGGCAGTAGAGCGCGCTTCAGAAAAATCAAGCCATTTGGGACTAAGAATCTTTTGTCCTGAACAGAAACAGAGGCCGCCCAGATGGGCGGCCACGTCTGTGTAGAGTCTGAAAGGCGCGATTATCGAACGGTCGTGGGGGAATACCAACTTTACCAGGATGGTTATCCTTGAGAGGTGCGCCTAAACCCCCTCATCCGGCGACGCCCCAGGCGCAGGCAATGACTTCGGTGTCACTGTTCGTAAATTGCGTGAGCGGGGTGTCGCCACCTTCTCCCGCCCAGGGGAGAAGACAAGGGTTCGTGTGGATTGGGTATGAGTGCCCCACGCCGTTTTTTATGGCAGCAGCTTTAGCCCTAGCCGGGGCGGGTCGGTGGGGTAGAGGTTGCCCAGCGCCACCACTACAATGCGGGCGCCGCCACGTTTACCGGAGAGCTGGGAGGCCAGGCCTACAAACTCCTCGAGGGCAATTCCCCCCTGGGCCAGCTTTTCGGGAACCCAGCCTGCCTCGCTGAGCCGGTTTTCCGCTTGCTGGCTGAGGGTGTTGAACTTGCGCCGCATCTCGCTCATGCTGGCCGGAAGCACCAGGGTGGTGGCGGCCAGCACCTCGCCCTCGGCAAAGGCCTGTTCGCGGGCCCGGTACTCGATCACCACCCGAACCCGCCCCTCGGCGCTGATGCTCTGGATGCGGGCCAGAAACAGCCCCGGCTTGAGGTTGCTCAGGCTGGGGTTTTCCACCACCTCCAGGCCCCGCAGCCCGATCAGGCGCACCCGGTTGTCGGCCCGCCGGGTGACCTCGCCCAGGGCCGCCTGCTCGTTGCCCGGCGTCACCGGTTCTTCGGCCAGCAGGTTCATGGAGAGGCTTTTATCCAGACTGGCGGCCATCAGCCGGCTGCGCTCGCGCAGTTGTTGTAGCTCGCGCTGGGCATCCAGCAGCTTGTTGCGCAGCTCGGCGTTCTCGCGCTGAAGGGCCTCGAGGGCGCGGCTAGAGTTGTCGTCGGGAACAGCCTGCGCAGACCCACTGCCCAACACCGCCACATCGCCCTCGAGGTTGCGCTTATCGGCCTCGAGCTGCCGCAGGCGGCCCTCGAGCTCCCGGGTGCGGGCCTGGAGGCCGGCCAGGCGGGCCTGGGCTTCTCGCCCCGCTTTTTCCAGCCTTTCTTTTTCGCTTTGTAGCTTCTGGAGCTGGTTCTGGGCATTGCGCCCGGCGGCCTCGAGCTCGCGGAGCTGCTGCTTGGCCTGTTCGGCCTGGGCCAGGAGCCGATCGCGTCCGCTCAGGAGCTGGGCTTTTTCGCTTTGCAAAGCAGCCAGAGCCTGCCGTAGCGGGGCCTGGGCCTGCCGCAGGGAGTTGCGCTCAGCCTCGAGCTTTTCCACTTCCTGGCGCAACTTCTCCCGCTCGATAAGGGCTTGCTCGAGATCCTGGCGGGTCTGGCGCTGGAGCTCAACGTTTTGCTCGAGCTGCCGCGCAAGCAGAATGTTGTTTTTCTCAAACTCGTCCCGCTCGGTTTTGAGCTGTTCGTTCTGGGCAAAGGTGGTGGCAGCCCGGCTCTCCAGCCGATTCACCTCGGTGCGTAGGCGGTCGCGCTCCTGGCGTACCGCCTCGGCCTGCAAGATGGTCTCGCGGGCATCGCGCACCAGCAGAAAGAACGCGCCAAAAGCCCCCAGGCCAATCAGCACCCCCGTCGCTACCGCTACCAGCGTGGCGGTGGCCTTGGGGCGCAGGCCCAGGAACCGCCAGTGGCGCTTCCCCACCCGCTTGGCTACCAGGTCGCCCACATAGGCCACCAGGCCCGCCACGAGCACCAGAAGGATGAGTATGGCCCAGAAAGTCATACCAGGGTCTCAGGTCTCAAGTCACAGGTCTCAGGACAGAGTTTGGATGGGTGATATGAGTCTGCGACCTGCGACAATTCACAGCTCATACTCGTCGCCCAGGTAATGCATCCGCACCCCCGAGTCGCGGGCGAACTCCTCGGGCGAGCCCTGGAAGGCCATCTGGCCGTCGTACATCAGGTAAATGCGGTCGGCAATGGCCAGGGTCTCGCGCACCGAGTGGTCGGTGATGAAGATGCCCACCCCCCGCCGCTCGCGCAGCTCGGAGATGAGTTTCTGGATGTCGTGGACGTTCTTGGGGTCTACGCCGGTAAAGGGCTCGTCGAGCAGGATGAAGTCGGGGTTGGTGCAGAGCGCCCGCGCAATCTCCAGCCGCCGCCGCTCGCCGCCCGAGAGGGTGTAGGCGTACTTGTCCTTGAGGTGGGCAATGCCCAGCTCCTCGAGCAGCTCTCTGGCCCGCTCGGCCCGTTCGCTTTTGGAAAGGGGCTGAAACTCCAGCACCGCCAGCAGGTTTTCCAGCGCGGTCATGCGCCGGAAGGCCGAGGGCTCCTGGGGCAGGTAGCCCAGGCCCTGCCGGGCCCGCTTGTACATGGGGAGCCGGGTGACGTCCCGCCCGCCCAGGCGAATCTGTCCGGCGTTGGGCTCAATAAAGCCCACCAGCATGTAAAAGGTAGTGGTTTTGCCGGCCCCGTTGGGGCCAAACAGGGCCACAATCTCGCCGCGCGTGAGCTCGAGGCTCACCCCCCGTACCACCTCCCGCTTGCCGTAGCGCTTGACCAGCCCGGTGGCCTCGAGGCGGGTGGTGGGGTTCTTGATAGGGCCAGGACTCTGTTGCAATGCCGCTTCCATGTACTCTTATAGGGTAGCACCCCCCGCTAAGTCGGCTGTGAGAGGAATAACCCAAAGGGGATCCGGGGGCCCGATAACGCAAGGGGAGCCGAAGGCCGAAAGCTAATAGCTAATAGCCCAAAGCTGATGGCTGAAAGCCTGAAACCGAGAGCCAAAGGCTATCTGACCGGCCCGGTGCCCTACGCGCTGACCTGGGCCTTGTCCCCCTGGGGTCATCCGTGACCTGCGACCTGAGACATTTTTCAAACAGCACCCCTCCCCACGCAGCGAGGCTGCCCGAACCCATGGCTTTCCGCTTTGAGCCTGGGGCCTTAAGCTATCGGTTATGGTTGTGACGCGCATTGCCCCCAGCCCCACCGGCGACCCCCATGTGGGTACGGCCTACCAGGCCCTGTTCAATTATGTTTTTGCCAAACAGCACGGAGGAAAGTTCATTGTTCGCCTCGAGGACACCGACCGCACCCGCTACAACCCCACCTCCGAGCGGCGCATTCTGGAGATGCTCGAGTGGCTGGGGCTTTCCCCCGACGAGTCGCCCACCAAAGGCGGCCCCAACGGCCCCTATGTACAGTCGCAGCGCCTGCACATCTACCGGCAGCACGTGCAGATGCTCCTGGAAAAAGGCGCGGCCTACCGTGCCTTCGACACCCCCGAGGAGCTGGCCGCCGCCCGCGAGGCGGCCCGCCGGGCGGGGAAGCAGGAGCAGGGCTACAACCGCCGCTACCGCGACTACCCGGTCGAGGAGGCCGAGCGACGGGCTGCCGCCGGAGAGCCCCACGTGGTGCGGCTCAAAGTGCCCCTGGAAGGCAAAACCGTGGTACACGACCTGCTGCGTGGCCCCATCGAGTTCGAGAATGCTGCCCTGGACGACAAGGTCATCCTCAAGGCCGACGGCTACCCCACCTACCACCTGGCCGCCATGGTAGACGATCACCTGATGGGCGTGACCCACGTCATCCGGGCCGAAGAGTGGATTACCAGCACCCCCTTCCACATCCTGATTTTGCGGGCCTTTGGCTGGGAGGAGCCGGTTTGGTGCCACACCCCCCTCCTGCGCAACCCCGACAAGTCCAAGCTCTCCAAGCGCAAGATGGACACCAGCGTGGACAGCTACCGCGCCCAGGGCATCCTGCCCGAGGCCCTCTTGAACTACCTGGGTACCATGGCCTGGAGCATGCCCGACGGACGGGAAATTTTCAGTGTGCAGGACATGATCGAGCACTTCAGCCTGGAGCGCATCAGCCTGGGGGGGCCGGTCTTCGACCTGAACAAGCTCAAATGGATGAACGGCAAGTACATCCGCGAAGTCCTGAGCCTGGACGACCTGGCCCAGAGGGTCAAGCCTTTCCTGGAACGTGCCGGGCTATCCTACCCCTCGGAAACCTACCTGAAACAGGTTCTGGAGGCCATGCGGGCCCGCTTCGAGACCCTGCAGGAGTTTGTAGACAGGTCGCTTTACTTCTTTAGCGAGGCCTACCCCATGCAGGAAAAAGCCCTGGCCAGGCTGCGCGAGGGGGCTGCTTTCTTGCCCGAACTGAAGGAGCAGCTTGCCGGGCTGCCCGACCTGCTGCCAGACCACACCGAGCCCCTGCTCAAAAGCTATGCCGAGGCCAAAGGGGTGAAGGCGGCGGCGGTGATGCAGCCCCTGCGGGCCGCCCTGACGGGAAGCCTCGAGACCCCCGGCATGTTCGACCTCCTCACCCTGCTGGGCAAGGAGCGCGTACTGAAGCGGCTCGAGCGGGCGATGGAGCTAGTAAGGGAATAATACCAACTTCACCTGAACGCTCAACAAGCCCCGCACCCCAGGCTTTTATCGTTTTCCCCTTTCCCTCTCCCCTTGCGGGAGAGGGTGGCGACAGCGCTGGCTAGTTTGGTGCCCCTTTTGCCAAATAAAGCAATTCTGGCGGTAATCGCTGTCGCCGGGTGAGGGGTTGAAGCGACGATGCCCAGGCAAATGATAAGAGCCTGCCCCACACCCGGCAGCCAGGGCTGATAGCCGAAAGCCAAGGCTCTGCAGGGGGTACGCAGGTCGTTGGTTCCTTTGACTAGGATTGCTCGTCACCGTCTAGCGGCGAGCCAACCAAATCTGACTACACATCCCAGTAGTCGTCGGGATAGGGCAGCCCCACAGCCTGGGCAAAGGCTTGCAGGCCCAGCCGGTCGGGGGCTTCCAGGTGGTAGCGGAAGTTCCACAGGTAGTGCTGCATCAGGCGCTCGGGCACGTTCAGGCGCTGGGCCTCGGTGCCGGCCACGGCGGCCAGGTTGCCCAGCCCCAGCGAACGGGCGGCCCGTAGCCGCCGGATAATTTCGGGCGGTGGGGGGGCGGTTTTGCGGGTGGCCCAGACCGCAAACACAAAGGGCAGCCGGGTCTGCTCGAACCAGCGCATCGAGAGGTCGGTTATGCGAATGCCCTCGACCTGGGTGGGCACCTGGTGCACCGACTCGGGGATGATGGAGAGCAGGCCAAAGTAAGTGGTAATGGCCCGGTCGCCAATCAGGAGCACCCCGTCGTAGCGCTCCAGGAGCTCGAGGCCGCCCTGCTCGGGGGTGAACCGGGCCTCGATTCCGTCGGCCTCGAGCAGATGTTGCAACAGCCGCACCGAGGTGGCGCTCTCGGTGGTCAGGGCAATGTGCCGGAGCTCGCTCCAGGGCTTTTGGTGGAACAGATTAACCGAGTACACCGGCCCCAGGTCGGCCACGCTGAAGTCGGGCAGGGGCCGCAGGTGTTCGGCGTTTTCCAGATAGAAATAGGAAGAAACCAGGCTCAGGTCTACCGAGCCCTCCAGAAGCCAGCGGTTGAGCTCGGTGGGCACGCCGTAGCGAAAAACCACCCCGTCCCCCTCCTCCAGGAAGTGGTAGAGCGGGGCGGTGTTGGCGTAGCGGGGGACACCCAATATATAGCTCATGGCGGATGGCTAATGGCGGTGGGCTTGGGTAGGGGTCTGGCTATTGGCCATCGGCCATTGGCTACCGGCATAGATGCGCAGCTCGTTGTACAGCGCATCCCGCTCGACCGGCACGCGCCCGGCCGCCTGGATGAGCTGCACCATCTTCTGACGGGAGAGGCCCAGGGGCGAGGTGGCTCCGGCGGCGTGGGCGATGTGCTCCTCGATGATGGTGCCGTCAATATCGGAGACGCCCCAGTCGAGCGCTACTTGCACCAGGTCGGAGGAGATCATCACCCAGTAGCCCTTGATGTGGTCGAAGTTGTCCAGGTAGAGCCGGGCCACGGCCAGGTTACGCAGGTCGTCGAGGCCGGTGGTGAACTCGGTCTTGCCCAGGTTGAAGGCCAGCGCGTTGGCGTCGGGCTGGAAGGCCAGGGGGATGAAGCTGTAAAAACCCCCGGTTTCGTCTTGCAGCTTGCGCAGCCGATCCATGTGGTCGAGGCGCTCTTCCAGGGTTTCGATGTGCCCGTAGAGCATGGTGGCGTTGGTGCGGATTCCCAGGCTGTGGGCCTCGCGGTGGATTTGCAGCCACTTCTCGGCCTTGACCTTGTTCTTGGCAATCTGGCGGCGCACCCGCTCGGCGAAGATTTCCGCCCCACCGCCGGGCAGGGCCACCAGGCCGGCCTCCTTCAGCTCGCGCAAGACCTCGAGGGTGGGTTTCTTGCTGATTTTGGAGAGGTGCTCAATTTCGGCGGCGGTGAAAGCCTTCACCTGGATACCGGGGAAGTTTTCGTTCAAGGCCCGCACCATCTCGGGGTAGTAGCTCCAGGGGCGGTTGGGGTGGTGGCCGCTGGACATGTGCAGCTCGGTCAGGCCCGGCTCCCACTTTTCGCGCACTTTGGCCACCACGTCCTCCACGCTATAATCCCAGGCCCGCGCCTCGCCTTTTTTGGCCGCAAAGGCACAGAAGGTACAGCCCACGTAGCAGATGTTGGTGAACTCGAGCCGCATGGAGTGTACAAAGTAGGTCTTGTTGCCGTGCTTACGCTCGCGCACCCGGTTGGCCAGCCACATCAGGGTGTTGTAGTCGGGGGTGTGGTAGAGCGCCATTCCTTCGTCGAAGGTCAGGCGCTGTCCTGCCTCTACTTTCTCGAGGATGGGCAGCAGCTTGGGATCGCGCACCAGGGGAACGAACCGTGAAGCGCCAACGGAGGGGGAGGCCGCATTCATCAGAGACAATCCTAACA
This sequence comes from Meiothermus sp. CFH 77666, assembly GCF_017497985.1. Taxonomy (NCBI): domain Bacteria; kingdom Thermotogati; phylum Deinococcota; class Deinococci; order Thermales; family Thermaceae; genus Meiothermus; species Meiothermus sp. CFH 77666. Next base: position 16,768 of record NZ_JAGDFV010000007.1, on the reverse strand, counting down.
CTGCCCGGTTGTGAAACCTGGTACTTGGCTGACGATTGGAGCGGTCAATCGGCGTAAACGTTGTGGGGCTGGGTAGAGCCTCGGACGACCAGGGTGGGCTCGAAGCGCCGGGCCCGGGGGCTGCCCTTATAGCCACGAATGCGCTCCAGCAGCATGCGGGCGGCCTCGGCCCCCATCTCCTCGATGGGCTGAGCCAGGGTGGAGAGGCCTTTGGCAGCGGTCCAGGGGTGGCCGTCGAAGCCCAGCAGGCGTACCTGCTCACCAACCTTCAGGCCCTGCCGCTCGGCCTCCTCCAGCACCCCCAGGGCCAGCAGATCGGCCCCGGCGAAGATGTTGAAAGGGGGCTTGGAGAGCCGCAGGAAGTGCTGTAAGGCCAGCCGTCCCCCTTCGGCAGAAAAGCGCGACACGAACACATGCGAGCTGGGGAGGGACTTGCCCGCTTTGCGTAGCCCTTCCCGGAAGCCCTCGATGCGTTCCTGACCTACGGTGTTTTTCAGCACCTCGTCGAGTTCTTCCTGGACCTGGATGGCAAACATGGCGCCGGGGAACTGGGCTAGGTGCTCTGCGGCCATCTGCCCGCCCAGGCGGTTGTCCATGAAGGCCGAGTCGTAGCGCGGGCTGTAGGCATCTACCAGCACCACCGGACGCTCGGTGGGGAACTTCTGGTTGGGTAGCAGATGGGCCAGGCCCTGGGAGGAAACCAGCAGTCCATCGGTCTGGTAGGCCAGTGAGCGGCTTTCCAGGTAGCGCTCGAGGCGGCTCGGGGAAAGAATGGGGAAAAGCGCAATTTCGTAGCGCTCTTCGGTCAGAATGTGCTCGATGCCCTCGAGCAGGCGGTTATAAAACTCAGTCGAGATAACCGGAAGAACAAACGAAACGGTGTAACTGCGTCCCCCGGCCACCCGTCTGGCGTGGGGGTTGGGGCTGTAGCCCAGGCTGGCCATGGCCGCAAGAACCCGGTTGCGGGTCTCCGGGCGCACCGAGGGGTGGTTGTTGAGAACCCGGCTGACCGTGCCAATACCGACCTTGGCAAGGTGGGCGACTTCGTGGATGGTGGGTTTGCGTTTGGCCACAGCACGTTCCTTTTTTGTATGGAAGCGCTTTCTTTATGAATCCGACCTTAGTTTATCACACAATCTGGGCTACGAGAACCCAAAAACTGCATGCCATCTTTACAAGGAGGTAGGAGGTGGGAAGTGGGAGGTGGGGTCGAGACATTCAATACCCACCACCCAGAGTTGGTATCGCTTGGTGAAGGAGGTGTTTCATAACCCTTGCCAGAAGGTTGGTTTAGGGCCTTGCGTTGGTCTTTATTTTGGCTATTGGCAACTCAATGGTTGTCGCCCAAACCGTTTAGCATAGAAAGCAGTGGCTATGGACTTGGTGTGGGTGGTGGTGGCCTATCTGGTGGGTTCGCTCAGCTTTGGGCGCATTGCCGGGATTATCCGGGGTTTCAACCTGGCCGAACGGGATACCCCCGGCGCCAGTGGGACTTTTCGACAACTGGGGCCTGCATGGGGTATTGCGGTGGCACTGGCCGATGTGCTCAAGGGGGTTCTGGTGGCCTACCTGAGCCAGTGGGCCCAGGCGCCCTGGGCCATGCCCCTGATGGGGTTGGCGGTGGTGGCGGGCCATAACTGGCCACTCTACTTCGGCTTTCGGGGCGGGGGGGGCATTGCCCCCACCCTGGGTTTTTTTGGCTATTTGTACCCCACCCTCACGCTGGTGGCTGTGGGGATTGGTTTGGCCGTAGCGGGCCTGTACTGGCAACTGTACTGGAAAAACCATCGGGGTAGCTGGTACCCCATTCCGGTGGGGGCCCTGGTGGGGTACATCTACGCCCTGATCGCATTCTGGCCCACTGGCATGGGGTTCTGGGCGTTTCTGGGGGTGAGCCTGGCGGTGGCCTTGCGGGGTTTGCGAATGACCCGGAAGGGCTGATGAGACGAATTCGATCACATTCAACCGGGTGTGTCCCTGTTTCAACCAGCCTCAACAACCCCAACTCGCCGTGAAACCCCTCTGGATGCCGATCACCATAGCGGCACTGACCTTCCGGCGCAGACCGAGTACCCCTACGGGGGCTTGGATAGAGCTTTGTGCAGCACCCCAAGGGGGATTGACCGTCTGGGTTCATTGGTTGATTTTGGGACGCACCCCATTCAACCCCGGCAAGTCTCCCAGAATGCTCCGCTTGCTAAACTGGCTGTTGTGCGGATTGTTTTTGCCGAGCAAATCGAATACACCCTGGGCGCGCGCGACCTGCTGGATGGGGTGAGCCTGGAACTGCGCCACGGCGACCGCCTGGCCCTGGTGGGGGCCAATGGCTCGGGCAAGACTACCCTGATGCGCTTGCTGATGGGGGAGTTGCAGCCTAGCTCGGGGCGTGTTCACCGTACCGAGGGGGTGCACCTCGAGCTGCTGCCCCAGGATCCCCAGTACGGCCCCGGCGATACCGTAGAAAGCGTGCTCAAGCGTGGGTTTGCCCGGATACAGGCCATGGAAGCCGAACTGGCCCGGCTGGAAACCCACCTGGCCGATCCCGAGGTCTACCATCGCTGGGAAGAGCTGCACGAGCGCTACGAGGCCATTGGGGGCTATCAGCAGCGTTCGCGTTACGAGGCCGTGCTCAAGGGGTTGCGCTTCGAGGGGCGGGAACAGGAAAAAGCCAGCGTACTCTCGGGGGGCGAGACCCGGCGGCTGGCACTGGGCGCTTTGCTGCTTTCGGGGGCGGATGCGCTCTTGCTGGACGAGCCCACCAACCACCTCGACCTCGAGATGGTGGCCTGGCTGGTGAACTTCCTGCAATCCTTCGGGGGGGCCACGGTCACGGTCTCGCACGACCGGCAGTTTCTCGACCAGGTGACGGAGCGGGTGGCCTGGCTGCGCAAGGGCAGGCTCAAGCTCTACGAAGGCAACTACTCCGCTTTTCGCCGCGAACGGGCGCTACAGGAAGAACAGGAAGCCCGCGAATATGCCAACTGGCTCAAGGAAAAGGAGCGGCGCGAGGGCATCCTGGAGCAGGCCCAGCGCTGGGCTCATAGCAGCGCCAAACACGCCAGGCGGCTTCACAGCCTGGAAGCTCGCCTGGAGCAGTTCATGCAGGAGGCGGCCGAAGCTCCCGAGTCGGACGACCCCACCGTGCGGATACGCTTTCCAGTCGAAAAAGAGGTCACCGCCGAGCGGGTATTGGAGGGCTGGAACCTGCAAAAAACCCTGGGGGCGCGGAGGCTCTTTGAAATTCCTAATCTGCTGGTTCGGAATGGCGAGCGCATCGCTATCATTGGCCCTAACGGGGCTGGCAAAACCACCCTGCTCAAGGTGCTCCTGGGGCTGCTGCCTTCCGACCACCCCGCGGGCCGGGTCAAAACCGGGCCGGGGGTGCGGGTTGGCTACTACGACCAGAAGCTTTCGGGCTTCGACCCCGAACTCACCCTGTTCGAGACGCTTTACCGGATGCTGGGCGAGAAGGCCCATGCTGCGCTGGGGGCCTGGATGTTTCCCTACGAAGCCCAGTACAAGCAGGTAAAGAGCCTGTCCGGGGGCGAGCGGGCCCGGCTGGCCCTGCTGGCGCTCTCGTTGCAGCAAGCCAGCCTGCTGGTGCTGGACGAGCCCACCAACCACCTGGATTTAGAAACGGTGGAGGCCCTCGAGCAAGCCCTGCTGGCCTACCCCGGCACCCTGCTGCTGGTCTCGCACGACCTGTTTTTCCTCGATCAACTGGCCACGCGCACCTGGCACGTTTACGAGGGGGAGTTTGCCGACTATCCAGGCCCGCCCGGCGAGTACCTCGAGCGCCGCAAAGCCGAGGTGGTGCCCAGGAAGCAGGGGCGTCCGGTCTCCAGGGTCGAAACCCAGAATCCGAAGCCCCCCAGGGCCAAAGGGCGCTGGCATCTGGAGCGCGAGAAAGAACGCCTGGAAGCCGAGATTGCCGAACTCGAGGCCCAGCTTGAGGCGACGCTGGCCAGGGCCAACCAGCCGGGCCTGCACCACAGCGAGTACACCCAGATTGCCCAGGAGCAGCACCGGCTCGAGGCTGCCCTCGAGCAGGCCTTTAGCCGCTGGGCGGAGGTGGCAGATGGGCTCGAGGGCCTGGCTTGAGTGGGGTGAGCCCAGGGGTTGTACTGCCTGGGCGGCCAGAACCGCAACCAGTCCACCGTCTTCCTGTGTGCAAAAGGTTTGGATAAAAGCATAATCCAACTCAGGATTTGTCTTAGGTCATATAAGATTGTCCTAGCACAATCTGCTCACTTGTACCTTTCCCCCGCTTTAACCTTGTGCATATAATGCCCTCCATCCAGTGGAGGGCCTATGGGGATGCGGGTCAAGCTTCGGCATGACAAACATATGGCGTTGTACCGTCATATTGCCGAGGAGTTTCGCACCCGCATTGCCAAGGGCGAACTACCCCCCGGCACCCGCCTGCCCACGGTACGGGCCCTGGCCCGCGAGGTCGGCACCACCCGCCTCACCATTCACAACGCCTACCGCGAGCTGCAAACCGACGGGCTGATCGAGTCGGTGGTGGGGCGGGGTACTTTTGTGAGTGCGCAGGCCCAGCCCACCGCACAGCCCAGCTTTAGCGAGCGGCTGGAGCCCGACTCGGTGCTCTCCGACCTGCACCGCTTGCAGCACACCCGGGTACTGCACAACCTGGCCCTGGCTACCGCCGACCCGGCGCTCTTTCCCTACGAAGCTTTTTGGGCCTGCCTGGAGGCGTTCAAACCCCTGGCCAAAGAGGTGTTTGGCTACGGCTCGGTAATGGGGGAGCCGGAGCTCAGGGTCTCCCTTAGCGAGCTGCTCGAACAGCGCGGGGTGAGGGCCGACCCCGAAGAGGTGCTGGTTACGGTGGGGGGGTTGCAGGGGCTGGCCCTGGTCTGCCGGGCCCTGGCCGAACCCGGCGAAGAGGTGCTCCTGGAAGAGCCCACCTACCTGGGTTTGTTGGGCATCCTCAAGCAGTTCCGCCTCAAACCCCTGCCAGTGCAGCTGGATGCAGAAGGCCCCCGGCTGGAGGAGCTCGAGGCCCTGCTAAAACGCCACCGCCCCCGCTTTTACTACACCATTCCCAGCTACCACAACCCCACCGGGCTGCGCTTCCGCGAAGAGCGGCTCAGGCGGCTTCTGGAGCTGGCCCAGACCTACGGCTTTACCCTGGTCGAAGACGACACCCTGGGCCTTTTGAGCTACCAGAAGGTGCCCCCCACCCCGCTGTTGGCCCTGGCCCAGGAGATGGGCCTGGAAGCCCAGGTCGTTCATCTGGCCAGCCTTTCCAAGGTGCTGATGCCGGGGCTCCGCATTGGCTATTTGGTGGCCTCTCCGGCCCTGCTCGAGCGCTTCACCGCCCTGCACAACGTCTCCGACATCACCGGCCCCCCGCCCCTGTTGCAGCGGGCGGCGGCCCAGTTCATCCGCCAGGGCGGTCTCAAGCAGCACCTGAGGCAGGTGATTCCCATCTACCAGAAGCGCCGGGATGTGCTGCTCCAGGCCCTGAAGCGCCACATGCCTGAAGGTGTGTGCTGGAGCCATCCCGAAGGGGGGTTCTCCTGCTGGGTCAGCCTGCCCCGGCTGTTTTCGAACCTCGAGCTGCACCACCAGGCCCTGGCCCAGGGGGTGGCCATTACTCCGGGTGAGGTTTTTTTGGTACAGGCCGACCAGGCCATGCACTTCCGGCTGTGTTTTGGAGCCCAGACCGCCGAAGGTCTGGAAGAGGGGGTGAAAGAGCTGGCAAAACTGATCCGTCTGCGGGTTTCATACGAACGGGCTTGAAGCGGGCTGGTGGGAGGTAGCTCACATGGACAACAAACCCAAAGAAGTACGCGGGGCACACTACGTAGATGTAGACAACACCTATCTGGAGAAGCGGCGCCTGCGCAAGAGCGCGGGCTGGGTGCTTTTGTGGGGCCTGGGGGTGGGGGCGGTTATCTCGGGCGACTTCTTCGGCTGGAACTTCGGGCTGGCTGCGGGGGGCTTTGGCGGGCTTTTGCTGGCCACCATCGTGGTAGCGGTGATGTATGTGACCATGGTGCTCTCCATCGCCGAGCTCTCCACCGCCCTGCCCCACGCCGGAGGCTTTTACTCCTTCACCCGCAACGCCTTTGGCCCCAACTGGGCCTATCTGAACGGGGTGACCGACCTCATCGAGTACGTGATCACCCCAGCGGTGATTGTGGTGGGCATTGCGGGCTACATGAACGCCCTGATCCCGGGGGTGCCGGCCTGGATCTGGTGGGCGGTCTTTTACGCTATCTTTGTGGGTATCAATATCCGCGGCACCGCCCTGACCCTCCGGGTCTCGCTGATCGTGACCCTGCTGGCGCTGGCGGTGCTGGTCTTTTTCTACGTAGCCGCCGGGTTCTCCGGTGCGTTTAGCTGGGATAAGGTCTTTAACATTGCGCCGGCAGAGGGGGGCTCGAGCTTCCTCCCCTTCGGCTGGTACGGGGTTTTTGCGGCCCTGCCCTTTGCCATCTGGTTCTACCTGGCCATCGAGCAGTTACCCCTGGCCGCCGAGGAGTCGCACGACGTGGTGCGCGACATGCCCCGGGCGCTTATTCTGGGCATCCTGACCCTGCTGGTGCTCTCGGTGCTGACCCTGATTCTCAATACCGGCGTGGCGGGTGCCAAGGAAGTAGGGGAGTCGGGCGCCCCCCTGGAACTCGGCTTCAAGGCAGTCTTTGGTGATGCGGCGACCAGCACCTTCCTGACGCTCATTGCCATTACCGGCTTGGTGGCCAGCTTCCACGCCATCATCTACGCCTACGGGCGGCTCATTTTTGCCCTCTCGAGGGCCGGCTATCTGCCTACCGGGCTTTCCATCGTGAGCCGCTACCACACCCCGCACTTTGCGCTCATCCTGGGTGCGGTGGTGGGCTTCTTGATGTGCGTGCTGATCAGCACCTTCTCCGATAGCGTGGGGGCCGCGCTTTTGAACATGGCGGTCTTTGGTGCGGTGATCTCCTATGCCATGGTGATGTTCGCCTATATCCGCCTGGCCCGCACCCGCCCCGATCTGCCCCGGCCCTACAAGAGCCCCCTGGGCGTGCCGGGGGCCTGGGTGGGGGCCATTCTGGCACTGGTCTGCCTGGGCGCTACCTTCGCGGTGGAGAGCTACCGGCCCGGCGTGGTGGGCACTGCCGTCTTCGTGGTGCTGATGATGGCCTACTACTGGTTCTATAGCCGCTTCCGCCTGGTGGCCCAGGCCCCCGAGGAAGAGGCCGCCCTCATTGCCGAGGCGCAGCGGGAGATTCGTTAATTCACCCCACGGTAAGCTTGTTAGACGGCTCAACCTGGTGAAGCAGTTAGCCACCCCGTGGGCGTTTTTGCGCTTACCGTGGAGGCCCCGATGGATAACCGGTACTGGTTGAGGCACCAAGAAGCCCACCTGTTGCCCATGGGGTTCGACGCAGGACTGCACGTTTCTGGGTTCGACTTCTGGCGTATAACCCAAGGAGGTATGAATGGCGCAAAGCGCCGAAGAAAAACTCAACTGGCTGGCACAAAAGGTAAGCGCGGGCGAGATTGAGACCGTGCTGGTGGCCTTTCCTGACCACTACGGGCGGCTCATGGGCAAGCGCTTCGAGGCCGAGTTCTTCGTGGAGCACGTGGCCCACCACGGCACCCACGGCTGCGACTACCTGCTCACCACCGACATGGAGATGGAGCCGGTGCAGGGCTACCGCTTTGCCAACTGGGAGCTGGGCTACGGCGACTTTCACCTGGTGCCCGACCTGGCCACCCTGCGGCCCGCGACCTGGCTCGAGAAAAGCGCCATTGTGCTCTGCGACCTGGAAGACGAGCGCACCCACGCGCTGGTGGAGGTAGCGCCCCGCACGCTGCTGAAGCGCCAGCTCGAGCGGGCCCAAGCCCTGGGTTACACGGTGATGGCCGCCTCGGAGCTGGAATACTACCTGTACCAGATTCCCTACCAGGAAGCCCACCGGCAGGGCTATGCTGGCCTCGAGCCCGCCGGCTACTACCTGGAGGACTATCACCTGATGCAGGGCACCCGCGAGGAGCCCTTTACCGCTGCGGCGCGGCGGCACCTCAAGGCCTCGGGGATCCCGGTGGAGAACTCCAAGGGCGAGTGGGGCCTGGGGCAGCACGAGGTCAATGTGCGCTACGCCGAGGCCCTGGAAATGGCCGACCGGCACGTGCTGTTCAAACAGTGCCTCAAGGAAATTGCCGACAGCATGGGCCTCTCGGTGACCTTCATGGCCAAGCCCCACCACGGCCAGGCGGGCTCCTCCAGCCACATCCACCTTTCGCTCTGGAAAGATGGGCAGAACGCCTTTGCCGGGGAGGAAAGCTACGGGCCGGTGAAGGGGTCTAAGGTCTTCGGGCAGTTTCTGGCGGGCTGGATTGCCCACGTACCCGACCTGATGCCCTTCTACGCCCCCACGGTGAACTCTTACAAGCGCTACGAGGACGGCTCCTGGGCCCCCACCCGGCTGGCCTGGAGCTACGACAACCGCACCGCCGGGTTCCGGGTGGTGGGGCACGGCTCTTCGTTGCGCATCGAGTGCCGCATCGGCGGGGCCGACCTGAACCCTTATCTGGCGCTGGCTGCGGCCCTGGCTTCTGGCCTGGATGGCCTCGAGCGAAACCTCACCCCACCCGCCATCTTCCAGGGCGACATCTACCAGGCCCGCCACCTGCCCCGCGTACCCTACACCCTGGGCGAGGCGGTGGAGGGCTTCGCGCAGAGCGCCTTCGCCAAAGCGGCGCTGGGCGAGGCCGCCCACGAGCACTACACCCACTTCTTCCGCACCGAGTGGCAGGCCTTCAACCGGGCCGTGACCGACTGGGAGCGCAAGCGGTATTTCGAGCGTATATAAGTCACGGGTCGCACCAGGCGAGCTATCGTTGGCCGACCTGCGTCCTGCGACCTGCAACAACTTTGGAGGTGTACATGCAACTAACCGATAAGGTGGCCCTCATCACCGGCGCTGCAAGCGGGATTGGCCTCGAGGCGGCCCTGCTCTTCGCCCGCGAGGGGGCACGGGTGGTAACGGTGGACGTCTCGGAAAAAGGCCAGGAGACCGCCGAGCGCATCCGGGCTGCAGGGGGCCAGGCCCACTTCGTGCAGGCTGACGTCTCTAAGGCCGCCGATGCCGAGCGCATGGTGCAGGAAGCCGAGCAAGCTTTTGGGCGGCTCGACATCCTCTTCAACAACGCCGGCATCTCCCACGCCGACGACGACGACGCCATCCACACCAGCGAGGCGGTGTGGGATCTGACCTTTGCGGTGAACGTGAAGGGGGTCTTTCTGGGCTGCAAGTACGGCATCCCGGCCTTGCGCCGGGCGGGGGGTGGGGTGGTCATCAACACCGCCTCCTTTGTGGCCTTCCTGGGCGCGGCCACGCCCCAACTGGCCTACACCGCTAGCAAAGGGGCGGTGCTCTCCATGACCCGCGAGCTGGCGGTTATCCATGCCCGCGAGAACATCAGGGTCAACGCCCTCTGCCCGGGGCCCTTGCAGACCGAACTCTTGATGAAGTACCTGAACACCCCGGAAAAGCGCCAGCGTCGCCTGGTGCACATCCCCATGGGCCGCTTCGGTCAGGCGAGCGAAATCGCCCAGGCTGCCTTGTTTCTGGCCAGTCCGTCGTCTTCCTTCATGACCGGGGCGGCGTTGCTGGTGGACGGGGGCATCACGGCGGCCTACGTTACCCCGGAGTAGGAGTGCAGCAGTGACCAAAACCACTCAAAAAACCATCAGCCCGGTGGATGGGCGGGTCTATGTCGAGCGGGAACTGGCTGGGCCAGAAGAGCTCGAGGCCGCCCTGGCCCGCGCCGCCCAGGCGCAAAAAGCCTGGGCCAAAACCCCGCTGGAAGAGCGGATGGGTGTCGTAAGTCGAATGGTAGAGGTGATGCAGGGGGCAGTGGACGCGGTGGCCGAAGAGCTCACCTGGCAGATGGGCCGCCCCATCCGCTATAGCCCAAAGGAGATTACGGGCGGCTTTGCCGAGCGGGCCCGCTACATGACCCGCATCGCCCCGGCGGCCTTGAAGGACGTTCCGGTGGATGAACTGCCGGGTTTCACCCGCTTCATCCGGCGGGAGCCTCTGGGGGTGGTGCTGGTGCTGGCCCCCTGGAACTACCCCTACCTGACCTCGGTCAATACCATCGTGCCGGCCCTCCTGGCCGGGAACGTGGTGCTCTTGAAGCACTCTGCCCAGACCCCCCTGGTGGCCGAGCGCTACGCCTGGGCCTTCCAGGAGGCCGGACTGCCCGAGGGGGTCTTCCAGTACCTGCACATGGACCACGACCTGGTGGCCCAGGCCATTGCCGACCCACGGGTGGCCTTCGTGGCCTTTACCGGCTCTGTGGCCGGGGGGCGGGCGGTGGAGCGGGCCGCGGCGGGGCACTTCAAGGGGGTGGCGCTGGAGCTGGGCGGCAAGGATCCGGCCTACGTGCGCCCGGACGCCGACCTCGAGTTCAGTGCGGTGAACCTGGTGGACGGGGCCATGTTCAACTCGGGCCAGTCCTGCTGCGGGGTGGAGCGCATCTACGTGCACGAGGCCATTTACGAGCCCTTCCTGGAGGCTTTTGTGGCCGAGACCCTGAAGCTCAGGCTGGGCAACCCCTTAGACCCCGAGACCACCCTGGGCCCCATGGTGCGCACCGAGGCCGCTGAGTTCGTGCGGGGCCAGATTGCCGAGGCGGTGGCCCAGGGTGCGAAGGCCCTCATAGACCCTCGCCACTTCCCCGCCGACGCCCCCGGCACCCCCTACCTGGCACCCCAGGTGCTGGTGGACGTGAACCACCGGATGCGGGTCATGGTGGAGGAAAGCTTTGGCCCGGTGGTGGGGATTATGAAAGTGCGAAGCGACGAGGAAGCCCTGGCCCTGATGAACGACTCCCCCTACGGCCTTACCGCCTCCATCTGGAGCCGGGACGAGGGGGCCGCGCTGGAGCTTGGAGCGGGCATAGAGACCGGCACGGTCTTCCTCAACCGCTGCGACTACCTCGACCCCGCCCTGGCCTGGACCGGCGTCAAGGAGTCCGGGCGGGGCTGCTCGCTCTCCATGCTGGGCTACGAGCAGCTGACCCGGCCCAAGTCGTATCATCTGCGTAAGGCTTGAGCGAAGGTGGCCCAGCGCCTCGCTTCCAGCCGCTACTGCCGCCGAGGACGCCTATGAAGGTTGCTGTTTTGGTCTGCGACGACCCCCCACCGGGCCTCGAGGGCATTGCGGGCGACTACCCCGCCATGTTCGAGCGGCTCCTGGGCCTGGCCCTCACCCCCTTCGACGTGCGAAAGGGAGCCTACCCCGCCCGGGTGGAAGATTTTTCGGGTTACCTGATTACTGGCTCCCGCGCCTCGGTTTACGACCCCCTGCCCTGGATACCCCCCCTGGAAGACTTCGTGCGGGCGATAGCGGCCTCCCAGAGCCGCTTGGTGGGGGTCTGTTTTGGGCACCAGATGATCGGGCAGGCCCTGGGGGGTAAGGTGGAGCGCTGGCCCCTGGGCTGGGGGGTGGGGGTGCACCGGTTTTCGGTGTACCAGAAGGCTCCCTGGATGACGCCGCCGCTGGAGGAAGTCCGGCTGATCCTTTCCTGCCAGGACCAGATTACCGTGCTCCCGCCGGGGGCGGTGGTGCTGGGGGGGAGCGAGTTCAGCCCCCATGCCTTTATTCAGGTAGGGGAGAACGTGCTGGGGATGCAGCCCCACCCCGAGTTTCCAAAAGCCTTTGCTGAAGCGCTGCTCGAGCAGCGGCGCGAGCGGGTGGGCGAGGCCCGCTACGCCGAGGCCAGGGCCAGCTTTGCCTTGGAGCCCACCGCGAAGGAGGTGGCGGGCTGGATTCGGAGTTTTCTCGCTACCGGGCCTTCCTGAAGCAGTACCCGCCCTTCGATACGCTGGCCGAGGCCGACTGGGTGGGCCTCGAGGGGGCCTTGCGCCGGGTGCGTTTTGCACCGGGCGAGGTGATCCTTTCCCCGGCCCAGCCCGAGGCCGAGGGGCTATTTGTGGTCTACCAGGGGGCGGTGCGCCTCGAGCAGGACGGACAGGGGGTGGCCTGGCTCGAGCCCGGCGAGGCTTTTGGCTACCCCTCGCTCTTGGGCCAGCAGCCCCCCAGCCTGACGGTGCGGGCCGAGGGCGAGGCCGAGTGCTTGCTTTTGAGCAAGGAAGCCTTCCGCCGCCTTTTGGAAAGACCTGCCTTTGCCCTCTTCTTCAGTGCCCGTCTGGCCGAGCGGCTCCGGCTTTTGCAGCCTGCGGCCCTGAGCCTGCCCGACCTGGGGCAAGAGGCCCGCGAGGTGGCCGAAGCGGCAGTCTGGCTCGAGGCCGAAGCAAGTGTGGCCCAGGCCGCCCGCCGCATGCGCGACACCGGGGTGAGCGCCCTGCTCCTGCGCACGCCAACCGGCCTGGCCATCCTTACCGACCGCGACCTGCGCAACCGGGTGCTGGCCGAGGAGCGGCCCTCCAGCGCCCCCGCCCTCTCGGTGGCCAGCGCTCCGGCCCGCACCCTGCCGGCCCGCGCCCCCCTCTACGAAGCCCTGGCCTACATGGAGGCGCAGGGCATCCACCACCTGCCCCTGGTGGAGGGGGATAGGGTGGTGGGCCTCCTGACCGACCGGCTCTTTTTGCGCCGCTGGTTGCAGACCCCGCTGGCCCTGCTGCGCCGCCTGGAGGAAGGGAGCGACCTCGGTCTACTGGCCGAGTACCGCGAGCGGCTTCACGGCATCGTGCGGCAGATGTTGGCCGCAGGCTTCAGTCTGCCGGCCATCACCCGCCAGGTGAGCCTGCTGAACGACGCCCTCACCCGGAGCCTCCTGCGCCTCGCTGAAGCCCGCTTGGGCCCGCCCCCCTGCCCCTACGCCTGGCTGGCCCTGGGCTCCGAGGGCCGCACCGAGCAGGCCCTCCTGACCGACCAGGACAACGCCCTGGCCTACCAGAACCCCCAGGCCCGCCCCTACTTCCAGACCCTGGCCCAGCAGGTGCTCTCCGGGCTAATGGAGGCTGGGTTCCCCCCCTGCCCCGGGGGCTACATGGCCGACCGCTGGGGCTACGCCCTTTCTGAGTGGGAGGCCCACTTTCGCGCCTGGCTTGCGGAACCCCAAGGGGATGCGCTTTTGGAGGCGCAGATTTTTCTGGACTTTCGCCCGATTGCCGGCTCGCTCTCGCTGGAGCCCCTGCACCACTACCTGCGCCAGGCCGCCAGGAGCCGCCATTTCCTGACCGCCCTGGCCCGCTCGGCCCTGGTCTTCACCCCGCCGCTGGGGTTTCTGGGCCGCATCCACTGGGAGGAGGGCCAGGTCAACCTGAAGAAAGGGGGCCTGGCGGCCATCGTGGCGCTGGCCCGGGTGTATGGCCTCGAGGCTGGCTCGCTGGCCCGCCCCACCCTGGAGCGCCTGCGGGCCGCCGCCGAGGCCAGGCTCCTCCCCAGGGAAGAAGCCGAAGACCTGAGCGAGGCGTTTGTGTTCCTCTCCCACCTGCGCCTCAAGCACCAGCTCGAGGCCCTGAGCCGGGGCCAGCCCCCCTCCAACCGCGTGGCCCAATCCTCCCTCAGCCCCCGCGAGCAGCAGATGCTGCGCCAGGTCTTCTGGCGCATCCGCCAGGCCCAGCAGGCGTTGGCGGGGCGGTTTCGGTTGCAGTTGTTGTGAAGTCCTTTTTGGTGGTTTGTCAGATAACATCGCTTTCTTGTTGCTTTTTGGCACGGTTAATACACAGTCGTACAGATGCCTGTACACTGACAACATGCAAAATCAACTCTACCCAGTGCGGTTGCAAAGGAAAGAACGCAGTAGCCTGCTGCACCTGTGCAAGAAGGGTACCGTGGAGGTACAGGTCTACAAACGGGCCCAGGCCCTGCTGCTGGCCCATCAGGGTCTGAAGGATCGAGAGATCGCTTCGCAAGTAGGCCTTAGCCGCACCACCCTGGTCAACCTGCGGCGGCGTTTTCAGCAAGAACGCCTCCAGTGCATCTACGACCAGCCTCGCTCAGGGCGCAAACCACGCTTTGACGGGGTTCTTCGGGCCAAGATCACCGCCCTGGCCTGCAGCGACCCGCCCGAGGGGTATGGCCGCTGGAGCTTGCGGCTGCTGGCCGATCGGGTGGTGGAGTTGGGCTGGGTGGAGAGTATCCACTTTGATACGGTAGGACGCATCCTCAAAAAAACCAACTCCAACCCCATCAGGTCAGAAGCTGGTGTCTAGGCAGGCTGGACGGGGGCTTCCTGGCCCGGATGGAGCACCTGTTGCACCTGTATGCCCTCCCCTATGACCCGGCCTATCCCCTGGTCTGCTTTGACGAACGCCCCTGCTTCCTGATCGGTGAGGTCTTGACCCCCCTCTTGATGGAACCCGGGCAGCCTAAACGGCAGCACTACGCCTACCAGAAGAACGGCAGTTGTAGTCTGTTCATGGCTTTTGAGCCGGCTACCGGGCGGCGCTGGGTTCAGGTCTATGCCCGGCGAAGCGGCCGGGAGTACACCCGGTTCATGCAGTACCTGCAGGAGCAGTTCCCCCAAGCCCAGCGGATCCGCCTGGTGCAGGATAATCTTTCCACCCACAGCCCCGCCTCTTTCTACGCCCATCTGCCGGCAGAGCAAGCCTTCGCCCTGATGGAGCGGTGGGAGTGGAACTACACCCCTTCCAGGGCCAGGCAGCTTTAGAGCGGGAGGTGCGGGCCTGGGTAGCTGAGCGTAACCGACGTCGGGTCACGGTGCGCTGGCAGTTCACGGTGCAGGATGCCCGGCAGAAGTTCGCCAAGAGGTATCTGGTGTAAAGGAAATAATACGACGGTGTAGTTAATAGCTGGGATGGAATTTGTCACTGCCAGAGGTACTCTTCTACGGCATAATGTAACCAAATGGAAGTGGCAAACGACCGTGCTACTCGGCTATTTAAGTTCCTGAGGGAGCTTCACGATATCAGGAACCCGCTCCCCACTGCTTTAGACCAGTATTCCTGGAGATACCATCTCGACACGCTGCCAAAGCACCCCGATGTAGCCTTTGTGGGCTTCTCAGGTGAGGCCCTTGACTACATCTTTCGAGTGGCTCGACCAAAATTATCGCCACCCCCAACGCCTCCTAGTTTACTGGAGGGCTGGATAGAGGGCCCGCTCAATGATCCTAACAACCAGCCTGTTCGAGTTGAATCGCGCGAGCTGGATGTGGAAGGGGAACCCCGAATAATCCTGTTTGCGGAAGATTCACGCCGCGAGAAAGCATGGCAGGATTGGCTTCAGGAGTGGAAAACCTGGGCCATTGCTGAACGCCCCAACCTGGCTGCTCAAAAGGTTTTTGAAGATTTTTACGCCCTAAAAGGTCAGCTTGACCGTGAAGGCGACCGGTTGGAGCTGGTGCTGGGGGACGGAATCCTGAGCTGGAGCCATCAGGGTAAGAGCGTGTACCACCCGCTTTTGTTGCAACGGGTGCAGCTCGAGTTTGAGCCGGATAAAGTCAAACCCGAGTTTCGCATAGTTGAAGCGGATTCACCGCCGGAGTTATACGGAGCCGCACTTAGGGAGTTCAGTGGGGATGCTGGAGCGGAGCCGGATATTAGAAAGAAGCTAGAAGATGGGAGCTATCATCCGCTAGCGCCGGAGACCTCTGAGTTTTATATTTACGTAGTCAATCGCTTACATCTATCTGGGGAGTTTATTGGAAACAGTCTTCCTCCAAGGGATTCCAACAGGCTGTTTATAGGTCGAGTGCCGGTGCTGTTTTTGCGTCCACGCAGCCAGGGGTTCTCGAGAGTTGTTGAAGGGGTACTTGAGGTACTGCCGAAGCGCATAGGCGATCTTACGCCGTTGCAACGGGTGGTAGGGGTAGAGGCGGGTGCGAGCATTACCGGCCAAACCTCTTTGGATGCAACTGAGTCTGATCTCCGAAGCTGGGACTATGAAGATGTATTGGTGAGCAAGCCCATCAACCGTGAGCAACTTTTGGTTTTTAAGAATGTACGCAAACACACGGGCCTTGTAGTGCAGGGTCCACCGGGCACAGGGAAGACCCACACCATCGCCAATCTCATAGGCCAGTTGTTAGCAGAGGGGAAAAGCGTATTGGTTACGGCTCACACCTCCAAAGCCCTTCGGGTGCTGCGCGACAAGGTAGCCCCAGAACTGCAGCCCCTGTGTGTGAGTGTTTTGGACAGCGACCAGGAGAGCCGGCGACAGCTCGAGGCATCGGTTGCCTTCATTACAGAGAAAATAGGCCAGGGTGCTGAGAAGCTCGATGAGGAGTCCCGCACCCTTGAAAAGGCTCGTGAGCGTTTGCTAAGGGAATTGGCGGAAAAACGACAAAAGCTAATCGAAGCCCTGGGTGGGGAGTATCGGGAGGTGGTTGCTGCCGGAAGCGGTTATGCCCCTTCTGAAGCAGCCCGCCTTGTGCGGGAGTATGAAGATAAAGGGCACAACTGGATACCCGGTAAAGTACACACGAACGGCTTGATGCCTTTATCTAATCACTGGTGCTAGTTGAAAAGTAGCGGGAGAAAGGAATAGGGTCTGGTGTATGCGGCCAGACCCGAGATGCATTCTATCGCTGGAAGACGTTGCTTTGGTGATGTACGTTGGGGTAGACGATGCCCTGCGTTCGAAGGCTGAACAGCATGAACATCAACAAGCCAAGCTCAGCCTTAGTGAGTTGGTCACCATCGGGCTGATGTTCAGCCTCAAAGGCGGCTCATTCCGCCGGTTCTACCTGTGGCTGGTCGCCAACCTGGGTGACTGCTTCCCCCATCTACCTGAACGCACCCGTTTGCAGCGACGACTACTCCAGTACCAAGCTTTGGTCGTACATTTTCTGGCCGAACCCAGCTTGTTCT